>JBIKRP010000008.1:0-17566 GCA_044349145.1 Flavobacterium sp. | reverse complement strand
TGCCAGTACTTTTTTGTAATCGTTAATTTTTACAATTTTTGTATAAGTCTTACTAATTTTCTTAGCAAGAAACCAAGTAGTCATAATTCCAATTAGCAAAATTGCTATGAATAAAGTAACGTAACCACCTTCCATAAATTTAGTTACGTTGGCTGTTAAAAAACTGAGTTCAATTGCAGCGTACATGGTAATAATTGGTACAATAAAAAACCATTTTACTCTTTTCATTATTAAGTAGAAATTTAATAATGTGGTGGTCATCATCATTCCCAAAATAATAGACAGCCCGTAGGCGTGCTCCATGTATTTTGATTCTTTAAAGTATAAAATGATACAAACGCAGCCGACAAACAGCAGCCAATTTATAGAAGGTATGTACAACTGGCCTTTAACGTCCGTTGGATAATTAATACGCACCTTGGGCCAAAAATTCAAACGCATTGCCTCATTGATTAGCGTAAATGATCCGCTAATTAATGCTTGAGAAGCAATTATTGCGGCAAGAGTAGCAACAATAATCCCGATTGGTTGAAACCACGCTTCCATGATTAAGTAAAATGGATTCGGATTATTTTGATTAAGTTCAGAAAGTAATTTGCCATTGTGTTGAAGCAGGTAAGCTCCTTGACCAAAGTAATTTAACACCAAGGTTGATTTAACAAAAATCCAGCTAACCCTAATGTTTTTTCTCCCACAATGACCCATGTCAGAATAAAGAGATTCAGCTCCAGTGGTGCATAAAAACACGGCGCCTAAGATGAAGAATCCGTGACCTGAAACATCGGATGTTAGTAATCGATAGGCGTAATATGGATTTAGCGCTTTAAGGACATCAATATTTTGTGTGATTTGAATTATACCTAAAATCCCCAACATTGAAAACCAAACAAGCATTACTGGCGAGAAAAATTTCGTTACTATTTTAGCACCAAATTGCTGAATTGTAAATAGGAAGAATAAAATTGCGATTACAATAGGAATTGTTGGAATATCTGGTTTAAATATCAATAACCCCTCAACAGCAGATGATACTGAAATTGGAGGTGTAATTATTCCTTCAGCTAAAAGGAGACTTCCCCCAATAATTGCGGGGACAATGAGCCACTGAATTCTGGTTCGTTTTACAAGCGAATAAAGGGAAAAAATACCTCCCTCGCCATGATTGTCCGCACTAAGTGTTATAATGACATACTTTAATGTGGTTTGCAATGTTAAAGTCCAAAAAATACAAGATAGTCCACCTAATATCAATTCTGGATTAATGACGTTATCACCAATTAAGGACTTCATCACATATAATGGCGAAGTTCCAATATCACCGTAAATAATACCTAATGTAACTAATAAACCTGCAGCAGAAAGCTTGCTGTGAAGTTGATGCGAGTGACTATTTGAACTCATGAAATGCTATTGTAAAAGAGAGCAAATATATTATTTTTTACTGCGGGAAATAAAAAAGGCAACGAATATTTTCATTGCCTTAAATTTATTACTAAGTGTTATTTATTAATTAACCTCGTCGTGAAGTATTAGCATTATTTTGTCTTCCGGTATTTTCACTTCTTGATTTGGTTTCTTTTCTGCTTTGAGAGGAATTACTGCGAGTGCTTTCAATGCGACTGCTGTTTTTTGAGGGCGAATTTTGATAAGAATTTCCATTTCGAGTCTCTGGAATTCTATTTGGTTTGTATTCTGAATTCGATTGCATATTGCTACTTCCATTTGAAGCATCTGGTCTGACACCTTCATTAGAGGTATTTGAAATAGTGCTGCGAATTGAATTTCTCGTTCCACTTGAAGCAACTTGTCTTCCGTTTTCATTAAATTGACGTGGCCCTGTTTTACTTATCGAATTCCCAGATGAAGTAAAAGAATTGCTTCTTCCTCGCTCATTATTCCTTGTTGAAGGTGAATTTCGAATTGGAGTAGCTTTGATATCATAAGAATTATTTCGTGATGTTTTGATTTCTCTACTCGAATATTCGTTTTTTCTATTTTCATTTCGACTGGTGTAGGCTACATCATTTTGCGTTGAAAGATTCTTTACATTTCTTGTTCGGTCGAGCTCGTAGCGGTTACTAACATTGTTGTTTCGATAGGCAAATCCACGATTTGGCGCAGTTCTCTCACAGTAATTAGATCTTCTTCCTTCATACAAAGCGACCGCTCTATGACAATTCCTAGTATTTACATAATTATAGTGATGGTTGAAATTGATGTGTAAACCGATATTATTTCGGTATCTAAATACGGGATATGGCGTCCATGCGTAGTAAAAAGTAGGATAGTAATTCCAATACCACATCGAACAATAGGGTCTGTAGGTCGAAATCCAAAAAGCGCTGTAAATTAATGGAGTAGCTACATAAACCGGTTCGTAAATATAGTTGTGACCGTACATATAAACATCGCCAACTACTTGCACTTGCACTTGATTATTGCGATCTTTTTCAACTTCAATCGTGGCAACATCTTGATAAATATCTCTGCCAAGAACGGCTTGAACAACGATCAGATGGGCATTTCCATCTATAGATTCAATAACTCTTAAATAATCTACTTGATTGTCGTCATTTAAATCTAGATTAGAAATTTGAATTTTCGGGTCGTTCAATTGTCTTTCAAAATCTTCTAAATCTCTTGCATCCCCGAAGATAGAAGCTATGGCTCTTAAATCTAAATTATCACTAATTTCGGAGCTAGAGGCATTTATAGTAGTTCGGTCTTGAGCTACAATAGGAAGGGCAAAAAGGGTGAAAAACAAAACGGGAAAAATGATAGAAGTTTTCATGTTGTAAATAGTTTGGTTAATAGATAAAAAAAAGACCAATTGCTAGTCTTTTTTTGGAATCCAATTACTGTGCCACGTTGTTTCTTTCCAGTAATATCATATTGGCAATGCCCGTAAATAAAAGGAATGTTTAATAAAAAACTACTCTTTAACTGTTTTATCACGAAACTGCTTTAGTAGTTTTTTGTTGAACCCTTCTTCGGCTTTCTTGAGTTTTAGAATCTTGGTTGCTGGTAAAATTGGTTTTAGACTAGCAACAAATTTTTTGCGATTCTGATAGGCATCTTCTTCAGAATTTTCAATGTCGTTTAGAATTGAAGCGGCCTCTTTCTCGGTCATTTTATCAATATTACTTGTACCACTTTGATCCATAAAAGATCGAATTCGCTCTTTTCTAAAACTCTTTTGCTTTTCTTCATAGGCATTAAATAAAGGCCAAAATTTCGTCGCTTCTTCAGGCGTTAGTTTTAACTCGTCCGTAATGTACGCAATTTTTAATGCTTTTATTTGTTCTCTTTTTTGATTCAATCGCGGCTGACCCATTGCAACAATTGTAAAAAGGAAGGCTAGGGTTGAGAGTAGTTTTGCAGTTTTCATGAGATTTTTTGGTATTAATTGATGAGGTAATCTTCTAAATTAGAATTGGTCAGCAATGCTTCTTCCAATTCATTTGGGTTCACGTTTAGTTCTAGTTTGATTTTTTGTATTTTTTCTTCATCGAGCAATTCAACGATGTCGTCTTCTGATAAATTGGATTGTTCGGTCAGATACGTTTCTAATTGAACTTGGTCGATTGTAGACGTCGAAGCATTCATGTAATTTACAATCGGAATCGACAATGCAATTACAAAAACAGCTGCTGCGGAAATGAACCAATTTCTTTTAGTAAACAAGTTATAAACTGGAGTTTCTTTTTCAGTAATCTTTTGTAGAACTGAAATTTCTAGGTTCTCAAAATAACCCTCTGGGACTTTAAATCCGGGAGTTATTTTGGTTTCGTTATCTAGTTTAAATTCTTTCATGGTCGTTGGACTTTATCTTTATTAGTTCGTTTAATTGGACGTCATATAAATTTCAATTTTTTTTACGGCGTGATGGTATGATGCCTTCAATGCACCTACTGAAGTGCCTAGAATTTCAGACATGTCTTCATATTTTATTTCATCAAAATACCGCATCTTGAATACTAATTGTTGTTTCTGGGGCAAAAGCGCAATGGATTTTTGAAGCTTTATTTGAATTTCACTTCCATCAAAGTAATCATCCGCTTTCAGATTATCGACAATTTTAGATTGCAAAGCTTCACTTGTGATCCCGTTTCTTTTCGCTTTTTTATTGATAAAAGTAATCGCTTCATTGGTGGCAATTCGGTACATCCAAGAGAACAATTTACTTTCCCCTTTAAAGTTCTTTAAGTTTTGAAAGACTTTTACAAAAGTGTTTTGCAGCACATCATCAGCGTCATCATGATTCAAAACAATATTGCGAATCAAGCTGTACAGTGGCCGTTGGTATTCTTTCAAAAGTTGTTGAAACGCGACATTTTGCGTCTTAGGATCCAATAATTTTTGTATGAAATCTTTTTCGTCCAAAGAATTTTTTTGTTATTGGAGTGCTTGGTCGACTAAAGGTTTAAAAAGAAATAAAAACTATGGTGTTTCTTTTTCAACAGCAGGTTCTGAAACCGTCGTAGGAGCTCCGGTAGCTGTTTTGGTAACGCTAGGTTTAGGAGTTGAAGAAACAGCCGCCACTGCTCTAATCGGAACATATAGCTCGGTAATCCATTGTGATGGGTTCGCGACTTGCACCATATTTTTTGTATAGACTTCAATTCTGGGCACATCCGTATTTTGTAATAAGTTGTTCTTTTTTAAATATTCAATAGTCTTATCCATAGCCTCTTTGCTATGGGAATAATCACCAATTAGCGTTGTTTTTACAGAGGAAAACGGAAGCAGTAATCCTGAATTCATGTCACTTCCTGCTTGAATGTGGATTTCTTCCTTTACCGGAATGCAGACAGACAATCTTGTTATACCGTTGGCAAGATCATAGGAGTGATAGATGACAAAAGGTTTACCCGACATCACCAATTTATTCTTTGCAAAAAAGTGTATCATCCTTGGGATAAGAATACGAAGATTATTCGATACATTACTTATTTTGCTCGTGATGGTTTGGCTTATGTAGAAAGTTCCAGATTTTTTGGTAGCGCCATTCACTTTGATTTTATAAGTACGCATTTCATAGTCAATCGTTTTTCCGAGATTGGCCAAGCTTTTTTCATAAGTAGATCCAAAAACTTGTGCGGCACCACCACTAAAAACAGAGGTGACCTTAAAACCAAAACTCATGATGCCTTTCACTCGCCAACTAACTTTGGTTCCACCAACTGTATCTTTAAATTGCCAAGTGACGATTCCTTCCGTGCCATTGTAATTCATTTTTTGCCGAATCCATTGGTTTGTTACGACTGTGGTTGTTTTCATTTCTCCTTCGCTATCATCGCCCGACCAAGAATAGGCACCGCCTTTCCCAACAGTATTCTTAGGATAGTTGAATATCATATTTGGATCCTCTTTCTTCCAAGAACCAAAAGTTTCCCAATTACGAAAATCATTTACATAATTAAATACCGTTGTTCTGGGCGATTTTATAATTATGCTTCTCTCTACTTCAAAATCACCTTTGAGTGTCGCGATGTAAACAGTTGTTGCAAAAAGGGCTAATAAAAGAAGGAGGAAAAGATACTTTAGTATTCTCATATGATTGACAGTGTTAGTGTGGTAAAGTTAGATATTTTATCTTAATCTTTACCGGCAGAAGTAAAAACATTCATTCGAAATCTGTATTGCATTTTCACCTTGTTTTGCGAAACTATCAGTATATTTGATACCCATTTAATGATAATTATAATTCTATTTAAAATGAAATTAATTAAACTTTTCACTGCTCTTTTCGTTGTTGGATCTATCGCAGTTTCGGTCGCTCAAGAGCAGAAAACGACAAAACCAAAAGGCGAAATCGACTCATTTTCCTATGTAGTTGAGCAGTTTGCTGACATCAATGTCTTGCGATATCAAATTTCGAGTTGGGACAATCTGACTTTAAAGGAAAAACAATTGGTGTATTACCTTACCGAAGCCGGAACTTGTGGGCGCGATATTATGTGGGATCAACATTATAGATACAATCTAAAAATAAGAAAAGCTTTAGAGAATATTTATACGCAGTACAAAGGTGATAAGAAATCTGCCGATTGGAAAAACTTCGAGGTATATCTTAAACGAGTTTGGTTTTCGAATGGAATTCACCATCACTACTCCAATGATAAAATCAAACCTGCTTTTTCAAAGGATTATTTGAAAGGTTTATTGAAAGAAACGAAAACAGATCTCGACCCAAATATTGTGGCGATTTTGTTTAATGACTTAGATGCTAAAAAAGTAAACTTGGATGAATCGAAAGGCTTGATTGCTGGTTCGGCGATAAATTTTTTCGACAAAGGAATTACCGAGAAAGAGGCAGAGGCATTCTACGCTAAAATGAAAAGTCCAGATGCTTCTCGGCCATATTCTTTTGGATTAAACTCAAAATTAATCCGAAACAAAAAAGGACAGTTAGAAGAAAAAGTGTGGAAAAGTGGCGGTATGTATGGGGCTGCCATCGATAAAATTATTTATTGGTTGGAAAAGGCAAAATCCGTGGCCGAAAATCAAAAACAAGCGGATGCATTAGGCCTTTTGATTCAATATTATAAAACGGGTGATCTCAAAACTTGGGACGATTATAATATTGCATGGTTGCAAGCCACCGACGGAAACATTGATTACATCAGTGGTTTTGTAGAGGTTTATAATGACCCACTTGGTTATAGAGGTTCGTACGAAAGTGTGGTACAAATCAAAGATTTTGATATGTCTGCTAAAATGGAAGTAGTGTCTAAAAATGCCCAATGGTTTGAAGACAATTCACCGTTAATGGCAGAACATAAAAAGAAAAATGTTGTCGGTGTTTCGTATAAAACGGTTGTCGTTGCGGGCGAAGCGGGAGATTCTTCTCCAAGTACGCCAATTGGTGTCAATCTGCCGAATGCCGATTGGATTCGTGCGACGTACGGATCAAAATCAGTGTCGCTAGGAAACATCATTGATGCTTACGCTAAGTCTGGTGGAAAAGGAAAATTATTAGAATTTGCCAACGATCCTGAGGAAATTGCTCTGGCGCAGCAATATGGAGAACTCGGAGATAAAATGCATACGGCTTTGCACGAAGTGGTTGGTCACGCTTCAGGTCAAATTAATCCAGGAGTTGGAACGCCGAAAGAAACCTTAAAAAGTTATGCGTCAACTTTAGAAGAAGGAAGAGCCGATTTGGTTGGACTGTATTATTTGTATAATCCAAAATTACAAGAAATTGGTTTGGTTGACGATTGGAAAAAATTGGGGATGGAATCCTATGATGGATATATCCGAAATGGATTGATGATGCAGTTGGCGCGATTAGAATTAGGAGCAAACATTGAGGAAGCACATATGAGAAACCGGCAATGGGTGAGTGCTTGGGTTTTTGAAAAAGGTCAAAAGGACAATGTAATTGAGAAAATTACCCGTGATGACAAAACCTATTTCAACATCAATGATTATGAAAAATTACACGATTTGTTTGGTCAGCTTTTGCGAGAAGTACAACGAATCAAATCAGAAGGAGATTACAATGCGGGAAAGAACTTAGTTGAAAATTACGGCGTAAAAGTCGATCAAAAATTGCATGCAGAAGTGTTGGAGCGTTGCAAACAATTTACAGCGGCACCATATAACGGATTTGTAAATCCAGTATTGGTTCCAAAAACGGATGATAAAGGAAACATCATCGCAATTGATGTGCAACAACCAAAGAGTTTTGCAGAGCAAATGTTGTTTTATTCAAAAAACTACAGTTTCTTACCGCTGGAAAATTAGCGTATAAATTGATAAAAATGATGCCCGCCTAGTGTGGGCATTTTCATTCAAAAGAAATAATTGTCTAGATTGTATCGTTTAATTTTATTGGTCTCCTCTCTCTAAATCTAATTCAATTGTGTCTTTGAATCGAATTTTCTTTAGAAATTTTTCTGCTATTTTCGGATTCCAGCTTCAGCAATACCGTACATCATTTTCTGCAACAGTTGGCATCATATTCAAAATTGAAGACCAATTCTAAAGAATGAAATGTAAAGGAAATAAGGGTTTTTACAGGGCTTTCCCTAACGTTTTAAGAAGACTTTAATCAAAAAAAGAATTAGAATAAATAGAATAAAAGCAAAAAGGACTTTATAACTGCCTTTGTAGAATTTTTTATGAATTTGGATATCTTTTCGATAGGCAAATACCATAACTAAAATAAAGCTAACTAAAAATAAAGCCGCGAAAACCCACTGACCTGTCGAAAACATTGTGATAAAATTTTTAGCAAATGTAATCAATTGTAGGTCAAAGTTTATATTTTGCAGTAGTAATTAAAACCTGCTTCTTATGCAAAAACAACTTCATGCAGTTAAAGAATTCCACACCGCTTTCGCCATTGGACACAGTGAACATCCTAGAGCGGACTTGGGAGAAACTAAAAAAATGCTTCGTTTCAATTTGATGAAAGAAGAAAACGAGGAATATCTTGAAGCCGTTCAAAACAATGATTTGATTGAAATTGCGGACGCTCTTGGCGATATGCTTTATATTTTATGTGGTACGATTATCGAACACGGACTGCAACATAAAATAGAGGAAGTTTTCGACGAAATTCAGCGCAGCAATATGAGCAAATTAGGCGAAGACGGTAGTCCAATTTATCGCGAAGATGGCAAAGTGATGAAAGGACCAAATTATTTCAAGCCAGATTTTTCGAAAATTCTTAGATAGTTGATGAATTTTTCAAATAGCAAACCAAAGAAAAAGGCGTAAGTTTTTAAACTACGCCTTTTTAATTATCAATGAACTTCGCTAAGTTCGGCAAAGCCTCGGGTGTTTATGGTCCATTAAACTTTGACCATCCAACCAAATGTATCTTCTGCTTTACAATATTGAATATTGGTCAATTTTTCTTTTAATTCAAGAGCTATTGAGTTTTCAATCTTAGGCAATTCGTAGTACACATCTTGATAAGAAAATCCAACAATTGGATTGACAACCGCTGCTGTACCAGCGCCAAAAATCTCTTTCAAACTACCGTCTTTTGCCCCTTGAATGATTTCAGAAACAAGGACTGATCGTTCTTCAATTTTGATCCCGTCTCTTTTGGCAATCGCAATCAAACTTTTACGAGTCACACCATCCAGAATTCTTTCGCTTGTTGGTGCGGTATAGAGTGTGTCATTTATTCGAAAGAAAACGTTCATCGTGCCCGCTTCTTCTAATTTGGTATGTGTGGCATCGTCGGTCCAAATAATCTGTTGAAAACCTTTTTCGTTGGCTAACTTCGTAGGATAAAATTGTGCAGAATAATTCCCTGCCGCTTTCGCCGCTCCGATTCCACCATTGGCAGCACGACTGTAATGTTCCGCAATTAAGACTTTCACTTCTCCAGAATAATACGATTTTGCAGGTGAAAGAATAATCATAAATCGATATTGTGTAGAAGGTGCAGCAATAACACCACTTCCAATTGCAATCATAAAAGGACGAATGTATAAAGTATTTCCTAATCCCTTTTTTACCCAATTCCGGTCTAAATCTATTAGTTGGTGCAAACCGCTCATAAAAATATCTTCTGGAATTTCAGGCATTGCCATACGAACCGCAGATTTATTTAATCGGTCCAAATTCTGATCGGGGCGAAATAACCAAACATCATCGTTTTCGTCCTTATAAGCTTTCATCCCTTCAAAAATGGCTTGACCGTAATGAAACACTTTTGCCGAAGGATCTATCAAAAATGGTTCATAGGGTTTAATAGTTGGTTTTTGCCATTTCCCTTCTTTAAAATCGCAAACAAACATATGATCGGTAAAAACACTTCCAAAAGAAAGGTTTTCAAAGTCGACAGATTCTATTTTTGAGTGGGGAACAGTTACGATATCGATTTCGTGAGTAATATTTGAACTCATTATAGAGAAGTTTTTAAGTGTAATAAAATATAAGTTATTGATAATGAACGTAAAGCAATTAAAATAAGACTTAGCTATTTTTATTCACTTATTTTAGGCTAAAATAATAAAATTACATCATTTTAATAATTTGTCATGAATTATTTTGTCAGTTTTTGCAATAATGAACTATTACCCCTAATTTGATTCTATTTTGTTAATTGGTATCAAAAAACTTTAAGTTATTTTCTTTTCAACGGCATTAGTCGCTATTTTTGTCGCAACCATAAATTCACTTTGATATGATACTCAGAAGCTTCTTTATTTCGCTTGTCCTTATCTTAACAAGTTGTAAATATTCAATTACGACAGACAACTCGGATATTTCATATGCCTCTTTTGGTGACAGTATTACAGCCGAGAATGCAATTTCAAAGGAAAATCTTTTGGATCAATATCAGACGATGAAAGAAGGTGACACTATTAAAATAAAATTTAGCTCAAAGATAAATGACGTTTGTCAAAAGAAAGGATGTTGGATGAATGTTGATTTAGGGAAAAATGAACAGGCATTTATAAAATTTAAAGACTATGGCTTCTTTATGCCATTAAATGCGAAAGGTGAAGAAGTGATTGTCAATGGCAAAGCGTTTCTCGCCATCGAAAGTGTTGATGAACAAAAACATTACGCGAAAGATGCTGGTAAATCCCAAGCGGCTATCGATAGTATCACGACGCCAATTAAAACCTATTCGTTCTTAGCTGATGGTGTCTTAATTAAGAACAATGAAAAATAAAGTACTCTTATTGTATTTGTTTTTGACTTTTATTGGTTGTGCCAAAAAGGAGTCGAAAGTGAAGGACGAATCCTGTTCAAAAGAATCAAAAGGAAAATCATTTAAGATGTACGAAATGTCTGAAATGTCAACATTGATGGAGCAGATGTATGTCGACAACCAACGATTGAAATCCAGGATTTTAAGTGGTGATACCATTGGCAAGTTCCCCAATCACTTTCTGAAAATTCATAGTTCAGTGATGACCGATTCAACGGAGAATGACGAATTTTTCAAAGAACAAGCAAAATTGTTTATCAAAGCGCAGGAGCTAATCTATCAAGATCCGAAGAATGCTAAGCAGCATTTTAATGAAGGTGTCGATGCTTGTTTGCAATGTCATGAAGTTAAATGTGGTGGTCCAATTCCAAAGATCAAGAAATTGTACATCCCATAATTGATGAGAAGAGAAATACAAATTACTTCTGATGGTTCTACCACAATTCATTTGCCGGATTGGGATGAAAATTATCATTCTAAGCATGGCGCCATTCAGGAAGCAAAACATGTCTTTATAAAAAACGGTTTGGATTTGTTCGAAAAAAAATCTACTGTCAACATCCTAGAAATTGGTTTTGGGACTGGTTTGAACGCGTTTATCACTTATTTGGAATCAAAGAAACGTCGACAGGAAATTGACTATTTTGGTGTTGAAGCTTATCCGGTGTCTGCGGAAGAAGTGTCGGCAATGAATTATGCAAAAGAACTGAATGCCATGGACGATTTTTCAGTTTTTCAAATGCTGCATTCTTGTGCCTGGGAGGAAAATAAAAAATTGTCAGACTTTTTTAATCTAACCAAAAGAAAGCAATTCTTCGAAACCATCGATGATCAGTCAGTATTTGATTTAATTTATTTTGACGCTTTTGGATATCGTGTTCAACCCGAATTATGGAGTGTTGCAGTATTTTCAAACATGTTTGCAGCGCTGAGGCCGAATGGTATATTAGTCACCTATGCTGCACGCGGCGTTGTAAAGCGCAATATGATTGAAGCTGGATTTACAGTTGAAAAACTCGAAGGCCCGCCAGGCAAAAGAGAAATGTTTAGAGCAAGAAAGGCTTAATACTTTTTTGACTACGGGCAATATTCCCAATTAACATTTCGTTAGTATGATAGATTCATTTTTTAAGTAAATTTGATTCTGAATTAACCAACCCGTTCTTTAAATCCTTTATCCATTTATGAAAAGAACCATGTTTGCTTACACTCAAAACATACTCGAAAGAGTGAGTTTCGATCCATTACTATTCTGTAAGGAATTGGAAAAAGCGCTGAAAGTCCTTCTTCCTTACGAAATAGAACAACTTACAGAATGGCTTTTGAATTATACAATCGAAAGGCCAGAATTAAGGCAATGTCTAATTTACGTCAACAAATAAAACTAAAAGAGCTTAAACGGCTCTTTTTTTTTGTGTGATACATTCACTAGTATATTTTACTTTTGTAAGTTTATACTTTATTTATTTTAACAAATAATGTATTTCATCGGATTTTTATGTATTTAAACGGTATAATTTAAATTAAATTTTACATTTACCTTACGTTCTTATCAAGATAACCCCTAAATCTTACAATTATGCCTAGAATGATCTACGACTACACTAAATCGGTGCTTGAGAGAGTGAGCTTCGATCCAGTACTTTTTTGCAAAGAATTGCGTAAAGCAATCAAGAACTTGTTGCCATATGAGCTAGAGCAATTAAGGAAATGGTTACAGAATTTCACCAGTGAAAAGCCGGAACTTCAGCAATATATTACTATTGTGAATTGATATCGAAAAAGGAACTATTTGGTTCCTTTTTTATTTTTTAGGTATGGGGCTAATGATCTCGATATTTTGAAAAACGATGGCACCTTTGATAACGCCTGCGATGGTGCTCCGCAATGCATCGATAATTTGAATTTTTAATTCTGTCTTTGGAAAAATCAAACTGACTTCTCTCGCGGGCTTTGGTTCAACAAAGTGTTTCAATTTTAGCTTGTCGCTTTCTTTCAAATCTAAAGTATGCAAATAAGGAAGTAATGTAATTCCTAAACCTTCATCTGCCAATTTGATTAAAGTTTCAAAACTGCCACTCTCCAATTGAAAATGAGAGAAATCAGATTTACCAATATTTTTGCATAAATTCAAAATTCCGTCACGAAAGCAATGTCCATCTTGTAAAAGTAGAATTTCGTCTACGTCTAAATCACCGACTTCAATTTCATTTTTAGCATAATACTTATGTGATTGCGGAATGTATGCCATGAACGGTTCGAAATATAAAACAACTTCTTTTATTTTTTCTTCCATTAACGGCGTTGCAGCAATAGCCGCATCGAGATGACCATTTTTTAGTTTTAGAATAATCTCATCGGTATTCAACTCTTCGATTATCAGTTTTACTTTTGGATATTTCTTAATAAAATTATTCAAAAACATCGGAAGTAACGTAGGCATAATGGTCGGGATAATTCCCAATCGAAACTCACCTCCAATAAATCCTTTTTGCTGTTCAACGATGTCTTGCATGCGATCTGCTTCGTTGACAATATTCTTGGCTTGGTTGACAATCTTTTGTCCAATTTCCGTTAGTTGAATTGGTTTTTTACTTCTGTCAAAAATCTGAATATTGAGTTCTTCTTCTACTTTTTGAATTTGCATACTCAAGGTAGGCTGGGTGACGAAGCATTTTTCAGCGGCCAAAGTAAAATTCTTGTGCTCTGCAACTGCTAGCACATATTGTAATTGAGTGATCGTCATTTCAAATAGTTTTTTATGATGCAAATATAATTACTATAAGCTAAAACTATATAAATTTACTTTTCTTTTAATATTGTCATGGTTTGTCATATTGTTTCTACTTGTTAATTGTTTAAGAATTAATAAGGTTTTATTTTGATAACAATACGGAACTATTACTTTTGTGATATGAAATTAGCTGTAGGATTTCTTTTAGTACTTTTTATTACTTATCTGTCAACTCCAAGTATCGTGAGTATTATAGACAGTGGCATTGATTTGACAATCGATTTTGGTTCAATAGATGAGGACGAAAGCGATATTTTGAAAATTACTTTAAAATCGTTTCCTTTTGTTTTCTTTTCTGGAGAAACTGCTACCTATGGGACAAATATTTATTTTAGAAACGTACTCAAACATTCTTTTCTTTCCGATTCAATTTTTATTCCGCCGCCCGAACAAGTTCAATTAAAGTTCATTTGATTCCATCACTTTCTTCAGTGATTTACTTTAATATTAAACTTAGTTCATATTATGAAAAAAAATACTAATCTATTTGGAACTTTTAAATCCGACTTTGCAGCCGGTTTAGTGGTTTTTTTAGTTGCACTGCCATTGTGTTTAGGAATTGCATTGGCTAGTGGAGCGCCTTTGTTTTCGGGAATTATTTCAGGCGTAATTGGAGGTATTGTCGTTGGTTATCTCAGTACATCGCACCTCAGTGTTTCTGGTCCCGCAGCGGGTTTAACAGCAATTGTTCTTACTGCGATTACTGATCTTGGCGCTTTTGACATATTTCTAACTTCGGTTTTTATAGCAGGTATATTGCAATTGGCTCTTGGATTTATCAAGGCAGGAAGTATTTCAAACTATTTTCCCACCAATGTAATTGAGGGAATGTTGGCGGGAATAGGTGTCATCATTATTCTCAAGCAAATTCCACATGCTTTTGGCTACGATCCTGATTTTGAAGGTGATGAAGCCTTTATGCAAATTGATGGACAAAATTCTTTTTCAGAGATATTGAGTGTATTTAATCATGTTCAAATTGGTTCTGTAATAGTTACTTTAGTTTCATTGATCATATTGATTGCTTGGACTAAATTTGACGTTTTCAAAAAGATAAAGTTAGTTCCACCTGCTTTGATTGCAGTGATCGTAAGTATTTTACTTAATGAGTTTTTCATTACTTCAGGAAGTTCATTTCAAATATTAGATAGTCATTTAGTGAGTCTTCCAATACCTCAATCGTTTGACGATTTTAGAAATATTATCATTACCCCAAATTTTGCGGCATTGGCCAATACTAAAGTTTGGATTGTTGGTGTAACCATTGCCATTGTGGCATCGATTGAAACTTTGTTATGTATTGAAGCGGCGGACAGAATGGATGTTCAGAGAAGATACACGGACACAAATGTTGAATTGAAAGCACAAGGAATTGGAAATATTTTAAGTTCATTACTTGGTGGTTTGCCTATGACTTCCGTAGTGGTTCGAACTTCGGCCAATAGTGCTGCGGGAGCAAAATCAAAAATGGCAGCAATTTTACATGGGGTTTTGTTGTTAATTAGTGTCTTAAGTATTCCCGTATTATTAAATAAGATTCCCCTGGCTACTCTTGCGGCGGTGCTTCTTTTGGTAGGCTACAAATTAGCCAATCCCAAAATAGTGGTGCACTTTTGGAAAAAAGGGAAGTATCAATTTGTACCGTTTATTGCCACTTTTTTTGCGGTGGTCTTCTTAGACTTATTAAAAGGTGTTGCTCTTGGGATGGTCATTAGCGCTATTTTTGTTTTACAAGGCAATATGAAAAGAGCTTACCGGTTTAGAAAGGAAGAGTACCATGAAGGAGATATCATACACATCGAATTGGCTCAAGAGGTTTCTTTTCTCAATAAAGCCGCTTTAAAATCGACTTTAAATGAGTTACCGCAGAACTCAAAAGTGGTTATTAATGCTAGTGAAACGGTATACATCGCGCATGATGTACTAGATTTAATTAAAGAATTCCATACAATAAAATCTAAAGAACTCAAAATTAAAGTTAAATTAGTAGGTTTTAAATCGGAATACAATTTAGAAAATAGCGACGGCTATAAAAACACGGTAACCATCGAACAAAAGTACAATGTGATGAAACGTAAGATGGAAGTCATCGAAAATAAAGAAACTTTTTTTGAATAAATAAAACGAGAAATATGAGCGCAGATTTTTACAAAAAGATATTAGATAATAATAAAACATGGGTTGAAACCCAATTGGCAATAGATAAGGAATACTTCAAAGACTTAGCTAAGGGTCAGCAACCGCCGCTGTTATGGATTGGATGTTCCGACAGCCGTGTTCCTGCTAATGAAATTATTGGTGCAAAACCAGGAGAAGTTTTTGTTCACAGAAATATTGCGAATATGGTCATCCATAGCGATATGAATATGTTGAGTGTTTTGGATTATGCTGTCAATGTTTTAAAAGTGAAGCACGTGATTGTCTGCGGACATTACGGTTGTGGAGGGGTGAAAGCTGCGATGGGAAATCAGTCGATCGGACTTATTGATAACTGGATCAGACACATCAAAGACGTATATCGACTGCATGAAGATTATTTGAATTCTTTTGAAGACGAAGATGAACGTTTCAATAAATTCGTTGAAATCAATGCACAAGAACAAGTGTTTGATTTGGCAAAAACTTCTATCGTTCAAGGCGCATGGAGAAATGGACAAGATCTAACACTTCACGGTTGGACATACGGTTTGAATTCAGGTTATGTTACCGACTTGGGCGTTAATATGAGTTCAAACAACGAATTAGATGAAGTGTATCGTCTTAAATTTTCAGTCTAGTTCGAAACTTGACTTTTAGCAGAATTGAATAATCGATAAGTAAATCGGCATTCCGAAGGTAATATTGAATGGAAAGGTGACCGCTAAAGCCATTGGTAAAAATAATCCTGGATTGGCTCTAGGAGCTACAATTTTCATGGCTGCTGGAACTGCAATGTAAGATGCGCTGGCAGCCAGTATTGCAAAAATAAATCGGTTGCCTATTTCATGCGTTACTATTTGACTCAAAAAAGCGACGATGCATCCATTCATTAATGGAATCACCACTGCGAAAATGACCGGAAACCAACCACTTCTAAAGAATATATCTAATTTTTTACCGCTTACAATTCCCATATCTAAAAGGAAAATGGCAAGGAAACCTTTGAAAATATCCGTGGTAAATGGTTTGATACCCATCGCTTGTTGATCGCTCGCAAGGTAACCAATGATTAGACTACCTAAGATCAGCAGAACGCTTCCATTGGTAAAGGAATGTCTGATTACAGCACTGAGTTTTGTTGTTGCTGCGGCACTTTCTTTTTTATGAAACAATCGCATAAGAATCACACCAACAATAATGGCCGGCGCTTCCATCAAAGCCATGATGGCAACCATATGACCGCTGAAACTATATTTTTGAATTTCTAGGAAAGCGACTGCGGTTACAAAAGTTACAGCGCTTACAGAGCCATAAGCAGCGGCAGTCGCTCCTGAATTTTCAATACTAAATTTTCGCTTTAAAATAAAAAAACAGTAAATAGGAATTACAAATGCGATTAACACACCGAACAATACCGACCAAATAATTTCTAAGTTGAAGTTACTGTGCGCTAATTCTTGTCCGCCTTTAAAACCAATTGAAAATAACAAGTACAAAGAAATAAACTTAGAAGAATTGGGCGGGATTTCTAAATCACTTTTCAATCGCGTTGCAATGATTCCCAATAAAAAAAACAGTAAAGCTGGATTGGTTAAATTGTCAAGTAATAACTCTAGATTCATTTATTATTTTTTTGTAGCGCGTTCTAGGCGATCATTAATAGACTTACCAAGTTCAAAGTCAGGAAATTTTTCTGCCACGATCATGTCTAAGTTCATTTTGTCTAGTCGATGCAAAGCAGCGTATAAATTAGACATAGCTTCTTTTAAATCGCCTCTTTCCGATAAGACTTCTTGGCGCACTACTGAAGCGTTTTCGATTTTATTTTTGAAAGTAAGTAACCCAATTCTTTGATTTGGAAATTGTTCGATAAATTTTTGTATGTCATTTTCCAGGTAGGTCGTTGTCGACGGAGCATAGTGACGAGATAGCATGCCCGGTGCATT
>JBIKRP010000170.1:0-5207 GCA_044349145.1 Flavobacterium sp. | reverse complement strand
GAAAGGACAAATAGAACTTGTCAAACATAAAGAGAATGACTAAGAATGTAAATAAAAGTGTACTTATTAGTAGCCAGGAATTCTGTTTGCTATCATTCAAAACATAATTAGAAAGCCCAATTCCGCAAATAATTGAGATAATAATATCATTTACAATTGTGGCGTAAAAACTCGGATGATCTGGGCTTACCATCATATCAATTAGATACGAGAACATAAAAAGAAAAGGAATTGTTGCTAAAGTTAAAGGCAAGAATGCTACTCGATCTCCATTTTTTATAACGGTTAAGATACTTAAAAGTCGATAAAGCAGAAACGCAATTATTCCATATAATAATAATTTAGGCTCGGAGAAAAGAAGGAATACATTCGATAAAAAAGCAAAAAACAATGCAAGTAAGTAGTATTTACAAATCTCGTTTGCTTTAAAGATATATAATATGAAAAGACTTGGGATTAGAAGTGGTTTCAAATAGAAAACTAGTTCTTGAAATCTAAAGTATTCGGCAATAATCAATAAAGACGTGATTCCAAAAAATAGAATAGTTAATGCCTTTATTTTGATTTCACGATTCATTATTTATCGAGTAGTAATGTTGTTATCCAATTCCGCTGTGATTACGAACTTATAAAAAGTGTAAAAAGCAAAGGTATTAAGTATTACGGATATTGGCCGATTAAATAGAAGAGTTAAATCCGAAATAATAAAACGTTCTATAAACACAATAAAGCGAAGACCTATAAATAATAAAGTACTAATTAACAGCCATGAATTTTGTCTGTTTTCATTCCTAAAATAGGTAGCTGTTGAAATTCCCGCTAGCAGAGAAATTAGGATACTTTGGAGAATCAAGGTATTGAATTCAACATCTGTTATTTCATTCGTTACGGATATCAAATAGAAGAAAATTACTAAGAAAGGAAATGAAGCAATGACAATTTGGAGGTAATTATTTTGCTTTGTAGCACTCAAAATTATAATGATTGCGACAATCCTTAGCAAAATAAATGCTAATACTCCGAAATAAAAAAGTGGTGTATCTCTGTAATAAAAAAATACATTACTAACTAGTAGTAATGATACGAAGAGATAAAATAGAAGATTATTTTTATTGGAAACTGAAAAATAAAGCAAAGCCAACAATATTGGTAATAATAATCGAGTGACTATTGACAAAAAGGAAACTTCAAACAACTCCGAAAATAGTTGAATTCCTGCCACTGAGAAGAAAGTAATACTTAGCAGATAATGCCAATTGATTTTCAAATTCATAAGCATCATTCGTATACAAATAGTTGATTCTTATCGCATCCCTATTTAATAATTTTATATTTCTTTTGCCTTCTGTCTTGACCTAAAACAAATTGATAGAAGATATAGTTACCTACCGCTAAGAAAACAGTAGATAGAGCTTTTAGCATCCCACTATTTGAATAAAAACTTTCAATAATCACTAATAATTGAGCAACAAATAGTATTGACGCACTCGCAAATAATTGAGAATTTAATTTATTATACTTAATGAAGTAGTTAGCTAAAGACAAACCGCCAAAAAATATGAGTGGTATTGACTCAACAATAAATAAATATAACTCGGCCGCAGCCGCATTATAGATCAATACTGCAACAAAAATACATATACAAAAATAGGGCAAGCTACTAATCATCAATAAGCTTGAACCCGGATACTTTATTTTTTCCATTACCAGATAAATATAAAGCAACTGTGAGAAAATCAAAAAAAGAGTACCAATTACTCTTGATGAACTTGCCTCAGAAATAATGAATAGGTTTGCAATAAATAATAGCAGGAGTGCAAACAAATAATGTTTGTTTTTGACCCTTGATGAAACCCAATAAATAGCTATTAGAATTGGTATTACCAGTGGCTCCGTGTATTTAATAAAAAAATTGTCCTGATTATACTCTGCAATAATTTCTATAAATACTACAAAAAAGTAAAAAGCTATCAGCGGATTTAGCAATCGTGATTTCTTAAACCATACTTCGCCTTTTTTCATATTTTATTTATTTTCAAAATCTATTTAAGGCCTAAATTTATCAATTATTTTGGATTATTGTGTCTTAAACTTAAATTTTATTGTCAAGAATTAATAGTTGAATATCAATTAGCATCTAAAGCTGCTAATTATTCAAGTAAAGACACGAATTCATTTTCGGAAAGAATCGAAATTCCAAGCTGATTCGCTTTCTCTAATTTAGCAGGCCCCATGTTTTCGCCCGCTACGACATAATTAGTCTTTGCTGAAATAGAACTTCCCACTTTACCCCCATTATCTTCAATCAATTGTTTTAGTTCTTCTCTCGAAAAATTTGAAAAAACACCAGAAACAACAAATATTTGACCTTTTAGTTTGTCTGTAGCATTTAGATTCAACTTTTCTTTAATTTCGAATTGAATTCCATGCGCCTTTAATCTATTAATAATCTCTTGATTTTCCATGTTTTCAAAGAAACTTACAACGCTGGCCGCAATCCTTTCCCCTATTTCATCAACGAGCATCAGATCAAGTAAAGTGGCGTGCTGCAGTGAATTTATGTTCTTATAGTGTTTGGCTAATTTCTTGGCCACAGTTTCACCAACATACCTAATCCCTAGCGCAAACAAAACACTTTCAAATGAAATCTGTTTTGAATTCTCAATGCCACGAATTAGGTTCTCCGCTGATTTTTGTGCCATTCTTTCCAGAGGCAGAATCTGCTCGATCTTCAGTTCATATAAATCCGCGTAGTTATGAATCAAACCATTGTTATATAATAACGCAACCGTTTCACCTCCGAGTCCATCTATGTTCATTGCTTTTCGTGAAATAAAATGCTGGATTCTACCAATAATCTGCGGTGGACAACCATAGAAATTTGGACAATAGTGATTGGCTTCATCTACTCCACGGATGAGTTCATGATGGCATTCAGGGCAATGTGTAATATAAATAGTGGGTTGCGTGTTTGTATCTCTTTTACTTAGGTCGACGGCTATGATCTTCGGAATTATTTCACCTCCTTTTTCAACATAAACAGTATCTCCGATCAGAATGTCTAATTTTTCGATTTGATCGGCATTGTGAAGAGATGCTCTTTTTACAATGGTTCCTGCAAGCTGAACAGGTTCGAGATTTGCCACTGGGGTAATTGCTCCTGTTCGTCCCACTTGGTATGAAATTGAAAGTAGTTTTGTACTAACTTGTTCAGATTTAAACTTATAAGCAATGGCCCATCTTGGCGATTTTGCAGTATATCCCAATTCATCTTGGTGTTGAAAAGAATTGACCTTTACCACGACACCATCTGTTTCGTATGGCAATTGATGACGATGACTATCCCAATAATTGATATAATCGAATACTTCATCCAAATTCCTAGCTAGTTTGGCTTCTTTCGGCACCTTAAATCCCCAATTTCTAGCCATTTCTAAGCTCTTAAATTGCGTGTCAAATGGCAGTTGGTTTCCGATAGTAAAATACAGAAGACATTCTAAGGGACGTTTTGCGACTTCAGCGCTGTCCTGCAACTTTAGACTTCCAGACGCCGTATTTCTGGGATTTGAATATGGAGTTTCTCCAATTTCAATTAAATCTTGATTCATTTTTTCAAATCCAGAGAAGGGTAAAATAATCTCACCTCGAATATCAAACCTTTTAGGAAAGTCATTTCCCTTTAATTGTAAAGGAATAGACTTTATTGTTTTAATATTGTTAGTAACATCATCTCCTTGAAAGCCATCGCCTCTAGTTACCGCTCGAAGTAATTTTCCGTTTTCGTACGTAATACTGATTGATGCGCCATCATATTTTAATTCACAAGTGTATTCTAAACGAACACTACCTAACACTTTTTGAATGCGATTTTCCCATTCAATCAAATCTTCTTTTGAATACGAATTGTCTAAGGAATACATGCGGTAATCGTGAGCTACCGTTTGAAAATTCTTAGTAATCGTTCCACCTACTCTTTGCGTTGGGGAATTTTCATCAAAGTATTCCGGGTTTTGATCTTCTAGTTCTTGAAGTTGTTTTAATTTTTGATCAAATTCAAAATCAGAAATGGTAGGTTGATCAAGAACATAATAATTGTGGTTGTGAAGATTGAGTTCCTCCCGCAGTGCTTGAATTGTTTGTTGAATATCCATGAATCAAAAATCGGCAATTTTAGTTTGTAATTTGCGTACTAAAATAACTATTTTTTGGCTTTTTTCTTAGACATCAAGAAGTAATAATTGAATTAATTTGTTGGTACAATTGACCATCGCTTAAGAAAGCGCCTTGTTGGATTAATCCGAAAATAGAGCTGTTGCGTTCTTCGGTAAATTCTTTCTTTCCTACTTTCATTTCGATGGTTTCAGTAAACATATTGTCGCTAAGCCATTGCAACCCTTCTTTGGTCAAGAAATCTGTTTCAGGCACTAGCGATTTTAGAATAATGGACTCCACATAAGTGTCGAAACATTGAAAAAGGAAAATGTGATTTTTAGAAAAGTGCTCCAAGTACGTTGCTCTTGATAAAACGCCTTCCCAGATTAGATCCGAAAAAACATCGAGTTCTTGTTCAGCTACTTCCGGTTTTTTTAGTTTTAGCTTATCCCATTCTGCTTTATCAATTGATTGTGTTGCAAGGAAATTGACGAATTCTGGATGTAGTTCTTCAAATTGTTCTTTGGTCAGTCTGGTGTATTTCATTAGGATAACTTGTCAGGTGCTAATGACCTTGTTTAAAGGTACAAATATATTGTATTAGAGATTAATTGAATAACTTACTTTTTAGAAAAAACCTCTTTTATTGAAACAATATTTAATGGAAATTCAACTATTACATGAAACATGCTTAAAAAAAATAAAGCGAGTATGCCCATTTTATAGCTATAAGTATACAACGCTATCGAAGTAATCCAAATAGTTAAAATCATTAGGAGTTTTTGTGTAGATAGGTTTTTATTCCACCCAATTATTGATGTTTTGGAAAACCAATTCAAATAATGATAGGTATATGCAAAGGCAATAAAGGTTTGAATTCTTATTATGAAACTTGAAGTAAAGTTGAACTCTGAAATAGGAATATCATTCAAGAGATGATTTAAGGAGGTGATAATATTTTTAAATCGGGTTTCTAAAAAAGCACTTTTAACCGATTCAGAGATTTGTCCAGGATATAAAAATGGATTGTAAAAAATAAAAAAAGGCACAATAAC
>JBIKRP010000169.1:0-5208 GCA_044349145.1 Flavobacterium sp. | reverse complement strand
ATAAATTGAGCGCTGTGCGGCACAAAGGTAAAATGAAACTTAAGAAGACCAATGCTATTGCTATTTTTATTTTGTTAAATGTAATTATCTCGGATCTCTAGAAGTTTCTTTTTTTGAAAATACTATCTTTACCGTAGCAAATAACTTTGAAAAATGAGTACAAAAATCTTGATTATTGGCGCCTGTGGACAAATTGGAACGGAACTAACGTTTAAGTTACGAGCCATTTATGGAACAGAAAATGTCATTGCTTCGGATATCCGAAAAATGAATAATGAAGTGGTAAACTCAGGGCCGTTTGAGGTGGTAAATGCACTAGATTTTAATCAAATTGAACATTTGGTAGAAGTTCATAGCATTACTGACATTTATTTGATGGCAGCGTTACTGTCGGCAACCGCTGAAAAAAACCCTGCTTTTGCGTGGGATTTGAATATGAATTCTTTATTTCACGTGCTTAATTTAGCCAAAGCAAAAAAAATAAAAAAAATATTTTGGCCTTCTAGTATTGCAGTTTTTGGACCAACAACACCTAAAGAAAATACGCCGCAGTATACGATCATGGAACCTTCTACAGTGTATGGAATTAGTAAGCAAGCCGGTGAGAGATGGTGCGAATATTACCATCATATTTTTGGCGTAGACGTAAGAAGTATTCGCTATCCTGGATTGATTAGTTGGAGCACTGCTCCGGGCGGAGGCACGACAGATTATGCGGTTGATATTTTTCACAAAGCATTAAGTCAAGGGAAATACGAGTGTTTTCTTTCTTCAGAAACGAGAATGCCAATGATGTATATGGACGATGCTATCGAAGCCACAATCCGTATTATGCAAGCCGAAAAAGATCAAATCAAGATCCGATCTTCCTATAACTTGGCGGCCATGAGTTTTACGCCCAACGAAATTGCAGCGGAAATAAGAAATCACATTCCGGAATTTTCAATAACCTTTAAACCGGATTTCCGTCAACAAATTGCCGATAGTTGGCCTGCAAGTATTGATGACAAAGAAGCCAGGAAAGACTGGGGCTGGCAACATCAATTTGATATAACAAATATGACTACTGCTATGCTTGAAAATTTGAAGAACAATCCAAGTTTTATTTAGCTTTTAATTTTTCAATTAATGGATTTTCTAGCGGAGATTTGATCTTGATTGCTTCGTTAGTTGCATCATTGGGAATTGTCATTGACAGCACATAATGCTGAATCTTCCACTCGTTACCAACCTTAATTAAAACTCCAGAACCTCTGCATACTTTCATCCAGGTATCCAATAGTTCGTCAAACCACGCCATTTTCTTGTCTTTGCTTATGTAAATATGGCGTTCTAACGGCTTAAAATCCCATGCAGTTCCCTTGTCGAAGTAAGGTTTGGCAAAGGCTTGAAATTCTGATTTGTTCCAGTGCTCTGTAGCATCAGTTCCGATATAAAACGAATCTTCTGTCATGGCTCCAAAGTAATTTGTGGCGTCTGCTTTAGCCGCAGCTTTATGCCAATTGTCTAACAGCAGCGTGATTTTCTCTTCATCTGAAATCGTTCGAATTGATTTTGAACTAAAGGAAACGCATAAAAAGAAAGCGACAGAAATAAAGAGTATCTTTTTCATCATTACATTGTTTATATAGAATTTTGTTTGCTAATCCGATTGTAAATGTAGTTAATAAACAAAATAATTTTACGCTTCATCAATTGATTCCGTACTTTTATAACGAAATTAATGGTTTGTCTCGGGATGAAAAATACGCTTTTATATTTCTTCTTAGCAGTTTCTTTTTATTCATTTTCGATTAATAAGGAAAAGAAAATTCTTATGTGCTCGCGCGACCTATTTTATACTGATGTGACACAGAAGATGAATATTTCCGAAATTCCAATTGATAGTTTAGCGATCGTAAATTTTTATAGCCATTACCCGAAACTGAAAGGTTGTGAATCACAAGTATTTGAAGTCTATCGAACAAATCACTATCAATCTGTTTGGTTTGCCAATAAAAAGATCATCGAGTTGGGTATTTTGTTATATCAAAGTACGGGGAATTTATCAGAAGAAGGATTGCAAATAAAAATACCGTATAAAGAAAAATTGGATGTGTTTTTTAGACAATCCAATGGAGAACTTGCTCTAGATTTAGAAATTGAATTGATTTTGACTTCAGTTTATTTTTACTATACACAACATGTTTTTCAAGGAATAGACGACAAAAGCACTGCCGACTTAGGATGGTTCATTCCAAGAAAAAAACTGTCATTTGTCACTTATTTAGACACCTTAATTCGCAATCCAAAATTATTGTCGCATGATGAGAGCAAGATGTTCAAACAATACTATCGTTTGAAGGATGTATTGAAAAAGTATCGATTAATTGTGGAAAAAGGCAAATGGCAGCCCATTGTGATGACCAATTCCAATCCAATCGTTGTGGGATCAAAATCATCAGTAGTTTATAAGGTTAGAGAGCGATTGCATTTTCTGGGCTATTTGAAAGCAAACAATAGGTCATTGAAGTATGATAAGGAACTCTCGCAAGCAGTCTGGAAATACAAAAAAAACATGGGTATTACCGTTGATGATTTGATCACTCCTAGATTAGTGGCGTCTTTAAACGTGCCGATAGCAGATCGAATTAAAAGTATCATATTCAATATGGAACGATGCCGATGGATTTCGAGCGACTTCAACCAGGCAGACGAGTATATTTTTATCAACATCCCATCGTATGAAATGAATTACTTTAAAGAGGGAAAAACGCTATTGAACTCGAAAGTAGTCGTTGGCAAAGTAATGAATCAAACCGTCATTTTCAGCGGGATGCTGCAGTATGTAGTTTTTAGTCCGTATTGGAATGTCCCCAAAAGCATTATCGATAAAGAGATTGCGCCAGCGATGAAGAAGAACAAAAACTATCTTGCTCAGCATAATATGGAGTGGAATAATGGAAACATTCGACAGAAACCCGGACCAAAAAATTCTTTGGGATTGGTCAAGTTTTTATTCCCAAATTCAAATTCGATTTATTTGCATGACACACCATCGAAAAGCCTATTCAAAGAGGAGAAAAGAGCTTTTAGTCATGGTTGCATCCGCCTCGAAAAACCAATTGAATTAGCGTATTTATTAGTTAAAGATGACAAAAATTGGACAATGGAAAAGTTAAATAATGCATTCCATTCCAAAAAAGAAATTTGGTATACTTTGAAGCACAAAATACCAGTATATATAGGGTATTTTACTGCTTGGGTAAACGAATATGATGAGGTTCAATTCTATGATGACGTATATGCCAGAGATGAGTGTTTAACTTCGTATCTTTTTAGCGAACAATAAAAGCTTTGAATTATGCTTTACTTCGATTAATTCTTACATTTGGCGAAAAGTATCAGTATTTTGTTTTTAGAAAATAACCTTAAATTAAACGTTATGAAAGTAATTAAAATTATGTTTTTTAGTTTGTGTTTGGTTGCATTTACTTCAACTGTGCAAGCACAAAAAATTGGAGTCCGAGCAGGATTAAATATTGCTAATGTGACTGGTGGTGACGGTACAGACACAAAACCACTTACAGGAATTTATGCAGGTGTATTTAAAGAAATTACCATTGTACCACTTATCTTTTTTTTACAGCCTGAATTACAATATTCAAGTCAAGGATATAAAATGGGAGACACCGATTATTCAATAAATTATATCAACCTACCAGTAATGGCAAAAGTATACGCTTTGAAAATGTTTAGTTTAGAAGCTGGACCACAAGTAGGCTTTAAGATTAGTGATAATATTGATGTACCTGAGGGCGGAAATGAGATTAAGACAGTTGACACAGCTTTTGCTGGAGGACTGGGTTTGAATTTCCCGTTTGGGCTCGGTATAAACGCACGATACGTTATGGGATTGAGCGAAATCAGTAAAGGTGGCGGAAAAAATCAAGTGATTCAGTTGGGAGCGTCATTTAAGTTTTAGTTAAAAAAACATCATAATGTAGAACTATCCTAGAGGAAACTTTAGGATAGTTTTTTATTTAGACTACCTTGTGCCGTTGTCGGTCAATTCGGGCAATCCATTGGTTTATGGAAATCGCCTTCGAAACGTTGATTGCTTCTTACTTAGAAGACAACATTGGCATTGCAACGCATTTTATCTCTGATGAATTAGCCCGACAATTGCGGCAGAATCTTCTCAATTTAGATATTCAAAACTCCTTAGTTGCAGCAGGAACTGGTAATGAGGACAAATTCGTTCGCAACGAAAAAGTCCGCAGTGATCTAATTTATTGGCTTGACAAAAGTCACAATAACTTCTATGAAACCGAATTCTTGCAGCACATCGAAGCTTTTATTACTTATTTAAATGAAAGTTGCTATGCTGGAATTACGAGTTATGAATTTCACTATTCTCTATATGAAAAAGGAAGTTTTTATCTAAAGCACATGGATCAATTTCAAGACAACTCTAGCCGCGCATTTTCTATGATTTGCTATTTGAATGATAATTGGAAAACGGAAGATGGAGGAGAGCTGTGCATACATCAAGTCGGCAGAAACCAGCACATTTCTCCAATTCAGGGGAAGACTGTTTTTTTTAAAAGCGATGAGTTAGAACATGAGGTTTTAATTACGAACAAAAGACGCATGAGTGTTACCGGATGGTTGAAACGAGATTAGCAATATGGAAAGCTGTAACAATTGCGCAACGGTTAATACTAATCGTTTCAACATTTAAAAATCAGAAATTATGCAAGCTCATGAAATAGATTACCATATTTATGGCGAGGAAATGCAATACGTAGAAATAGAACTTGATCCTCAAGAAATTGTAGTCGCAGAAGCGGGAAGTTTTATGATGATGGACAACGGAATCAAAATGGAAACCATCTTTGGAGACGGTTCAGATCAACAGCAAAGCGGATTGTTTGGCAAGTTACTGTCGGCTGGCAAGCGCGTTTTGACAGGAGAAAGTTTGTTTATGACCGCCTATCTCAATCAAAATGCAGTCAAAAGCAAAGTGTCGTTTGCTTCTCCTTATCCAGGAAAAATAATTGCGATCGATTTAGCGCAATTTCAAGGTAAGTTCATTTGCCAAAAAGATTCGTTCTTGTGTGCGGCTAAAGGCGTTTCAGTTGGCATTGAATTTTCTAAAAAATTAGGCCGTGGACTTTTCGGAGGAGAAGGTTTTATTATGCAAAAGCTAGAAGGCGACGGAATGGC
>JBIKRP010000168.1:0-5240 GCA_044349145.1 Flavobacterium sp. | reverse complement strand
TTCTTCTCGTCAATCGTATTGATTACGTCGGGGTTCTTTTTGTAGATTTCCTCTATTTCTTGTAGATTTCCTTTTCTCGCTACATCAAAAATATTTTTGACTTGGGCATGAGCGAGAAAAGTGAAGAGCAAAAAGGAACAGGTGATTGAATTTTTCATCTTTGGTTTTGTAGGTATTGTTAATGAAACAGATTGTTAAAACAAAACCCTACTGAAAATAAAATAAAAAAATATTCTTCTAAAATAGGAAGTGGATTTCTATAACATGAAGTACCGTTTTTCCTGGTATTGTATGCGTAAATCAAAAGATATTTTTTCCTTCTTTTTATTTATTTTGAACTCCTGATCTCGGAATTTTTCCTGTTCCGTTTGTTGCCCCATTGGTGCCTGAAGTATCGGCCGCACTGCCTTTATATTTGCTCGTGCTGCAGGAAAATAAAAGGGCAGTTGCCAACACCATTAAAATCATTTTATATCGTAGTAGAGTTTTCATAATAGCAGCTTTTAAGTTCTTATAAAGGTAGCCACGGCCTTACCATTTTGTTGTATAACTTTCTTTCTCATTCTTATACAATTTCTATGTTTTTGCGCAAACTTTGAAGTCCTGCTGCTTTGAAGCTTACCTACTTTATGTTATATTTGCATCTCCAAAAAACAGGTATTATTATGTTTGATAATTTAAGCGATAAATTAGATAAAGCCTTTCA
This sequence comes from Flavobacterium sp., assembly GCA_044349145.1. Taxonomy (GTDB): domain Bacteria; phylum Bacteroidota; class Bacteroidia; order Flavobacteriales; family Flavobacteriaceae; genus Flavobacterium. Next base: position 4,534 of record JBIKRP010000168.1, on the reverse strand, counting down.
CATCCTAAAAGGGCACGGGAAAATCACCGAAGTAAATGTTGCAGAAACGCTCAAAGAAGTCCGTCGCGCGCTATTGGATGCCGACGTCAACTTTAAGATTGCAAAGGAGTTTACTACGAATGTAAAAGAAAAAGCAATCGGACAGAACGTATTGACGACCCTGCAACCCGGTCAACTTTTGGTGAAGCTGGTCAAAGACGAACTGACGGAATTGATGGGTGGCGATGTTGCTGGAATCAATCTATCTGGTAATCCCACCGTGATTTTGATGTCTGGTTTGCAAGGTTCTGGTAAAACGACTTTCTCTGGGAAGTTGGCTAATTTTCTTAAAACAAAGAAAAGTAAAAAACCACTATTAGTAGCGTGTGATGTCTATCGTCCTGCGGCGATCAATCAATTGCACGTAGTGGGTGATCAGATTGGCGTTGAGGTGTATTCAGAAATTGGAAATAACAATCCGGTAGAGATTTCATTAAATGCTATAAAATACGCGAAAGAAAAAGGATACAACGTAGTGATTGTCGATACGGCAGGTCGTTTGGCTGTTGACGAGGAAATGATGAACGAGATTTCGAATGTTCATAAAGCGATTCAGCCGCATGAGACGTTGTTTGTGGTAGATGCCATGACGGGTCAAGATGCGGTAAATACGGCGAAAGCTTTCAACGACCGACTCAATTTTGACGGCGTTATCTTAACGAAATTAGATGGTGACACTCGAGGTGGAGCTGCTATTACGATAAAATCGGTGGTCAACAAACCAATCAAGTTTGTCGGAACGGGCGAAAAAATGGATGCCATCGATGTGTTCTATCCTTCGCGTATGGCAGAGCGAATTCTCGGAATGGGAGATGTCGTTTCGTTGGTAGAGAAAGCGCAAGAGCAGTATAATGAAGAAGAAGCTCGAAAATTACAAAAGAAAATTGCGAAGAACGAGTTCGGCTTTGATGATTTTCTTACCCAAATTCAGCAAGTAAAGAAAATGGGGAATATGAAGGACTTGGTAGGTATGATTCCGGGCGCTTCCAAAGCCATGAAAGACGTTGAGATTGAAGATGACGCTTTCAAACACATCGAAGCCATCATTTACTCGATGACACCCAAAGAACGAAGCAAGCCAGCGCTAATCGATATGAAACGAAAAACACGCATCGCCAAAGGATCGGGTAGAAAAATTGAAGAAGTCAATCAGCTAATGAAGCAATTCGATCAAATGAGCAAAATGATGAAGATGATGCAAGGACCAGGCGGCAAACAGATGATGAAAATGATGGGCGGAATGAAAGGAATGCCATAGAACGTTGTAGGTTGTAAGTTGTAGGTTTGGGCGTGACCACAAGGGTCGGGCTTTTCGCACTCGCTTTTTTTGCTCCGCTAGCTCCGCAAAAAAGAGCTCAGACAATGCTACAATCCCTCACGCAGTTTTAGGGCAATATCACAATTAGTATACATCTTTAGTGTTTTCATTTATTCAATATTCTTAAATAGGGAAACGCATAAAATAGGGAACAAAAAATCGTAAAAATCAGTAACTTATAACCAACAACATACAACATACAACCCACAACCCACAACCTACAACCTACAACTTACAACCAACAACTCACAACCAACAACACAACAACCATGCAACTACTAGACGGAAAGAAAACTTCAGACGACATCAAAAATGAGATCACCGCTGAGGTTGATTTAATGAAAAAAAACAACGAGAAAGTGCCTCATTTGGCAGCAGTAATTGTCGGAAATGACGGCGCAAGTTTAACGTATGTTGGCAGCAAAGTAAAAGCATGCGAACGCGTCGGATTTGAATCGACCTTGATCAAAATGCCAAGCACTACTTCTGAAACGGAATTGCTGAAGAAAATCAAGCAGCTTAATGAAGATGATAATATAGACGGATTTATCGTGCAATTACCTCTGCCAGAACAAATAGACACGCAAAAAGTGATTATGGCCATTGATCCGCGCAAAGATGTGGATGGATTTCATCCCGAGAATTTCGGCAAAATGGCGTTAGATATGACGACTTTTATTCCAGCAACACCTTTTGGAATTTTAGAGTTGTTAGAGCGTTATGGCGTAGAAACCAAAGGAAAACATACCGTAGTTATTGGAAGAAGTCACATCGTCGGAAGACCGATGAGCATCTTAATGGGACGCAAAGGTTTTCCAGGAAATTCTACCGTTACTTTAACCCACAGTTACACTAAAAATATTGCACAAATTACCACGCAAGCAGATATTATTATCACGGCTTTGGGTGTTCCTAATTATCTCAAAGCAGAAATGGTCAAAGATGGCGCAGTAGTCATAGATGTTGGAATCACACGCGTGGAAGACAAAACCACCGAAAAAGGCTATCGCATAACCGGTGATGTTGATTTTGAAATGGTGAGCAAAAAGGCCTCACATATTACGCCAGTTCCGGGAGGCGTTGGACCGATGACGATTGCCATGTTGTTGAAAAATACACTTTTGGCGAGAGAGCAGAGAAGGATGTTGAACAAATAAAAACGCGCACCACTGCGTATTTACGAGATTTTTTTACAGAATATCACGGAATTTTACCTCAATACCATCTAAAGGTAGTTTGTTTTTGACACGGATTACAAATCCGCGCTAACTGGCTTTACTTATTAGTCTACATACGTTTCTTTTAAAACACCTTTTACTTTCGTGGCTTCTTTGTCATTTAAATTTCCTAGAACTTTGATAATTCTTTGTCTATCTACCGTTCTAATTTGGTCTAGCACAATCCAACCTTTTTTCTTATCATGTTGTATTTCAACTCTAGTTGGATAAGTTTTTGAACTGCTAGTCATTGGCGCCACGACAATCGTTTGTAAATATTTGTTCATTTCGTTTGGAGAAATAACAACACAGGGTCGTGTTTTTTTCATTTCGCTACCAACTGTTGGATCAAGATTAACTAAAACGATTTCATATTGTTTTACATCCATTCTTCAAGATTTTCGTCTTCAAACACATCGTTAATTAACAATTTGTCATCACCATTTTCGTGCATTTTTTTGAATGCTTTTTCCCAACCATTTCGAGGTTCTAATTTGGGTTTAAGAATAATATAACCTTTCTCAAGAATGAGTTCGACTTTGTCAGTAATATTATACTTTTCAAGTAAGGTTTTCGATAATCTAATTCCTTTTGAGTTTCCAATTGGTATTACAGAAATATCCATAGCAATATCTTTTTAGTGACCACAAAGTTATTACTTTATTTATTATAACCTAATTATTTTTTAACGGTATTTTTTTCGGTTTAGCGTTTAAATAGCCGACAACTGTATATTTTTTGCACGAATCACCAATCCGTGCTAACAGCTATAAATAAAAACTTCTCGTACCTTGCATAATCCTTAGCGTATTTTGCAGTTACATCTAATAATCCCCTTTTTTCTTATACCGCGGATCATCCCGTTTGATGAATTCTGTTCGTCTTTTTGGCGTGTCTGTTTGCGTTTGACTTTTTTCAGTTTTGCTACGTGTGGGTAAACTCGCTTCTTCGGTTTTGCTCGATGGTTCAATGAGCTGATTGAGTTCTGCAATTTCAGCTTCTGTCAATTCGCGGTATCTTCCCACAGGAATATCGAGCGAAATATTGATAATCCGAATTCTTTTTAACGCCGTCACTTCATATCCCAAATATTCGCACATTCTACGAATTTGACGGTTGAGTCCTTGCGTCAGGATAATTTTGAAATTGTATTTGCTGATTTGCTCGACTTTACATTTACGGGTAATCGTATCTAAAATCGGAACGCCATTGCCCATTTTTTCAATAAAGCGATCGGTGATGGGTTTGTTGACTGTAACGGTGTATTCTTTTTCATGATTATTTCTGGCTCGAAGAATTTTATTGACGATATCGCCATCGTTGGTCATAAAAATCAACCCTTCGCTGGCTTTGTCAAGGCGCCCAATAGGGAAAATACGCTTTGGGTAATTGATATAATCGACGATGTTATCGCGGACTTCAAGGTTGGTCGTACATTCGATACCGACGGGTTTGTTAAACGCCAAATAGATCAGTTTTTCGGTATTATCGCGAATGAGCTTCCCATCGATGCGGACTTCGTCGTTTCGAGAAACTTTAGTTCCCATTTCTGGAACAATGCCGTTGATGGTAACGCGACCTTCTTCGATGAGTTTGTCAGCTTCACGGCGAGAGCAAAAACCAGTTTCGCCGATGAATTTGTTGAGTCGTTTTACTTCGCTTTGCTCCATACTATTCGGCCTTTGGCCTTGGGTGGGGGAATCTTCCATGGGGTAAATTTAGGTTTTTTTGGGGATTTTAAGACTGTAAGACTGCAAGACAATAAGATTTTTATTAATTGGAAAGACTTTTTGTGTGAAAGTCTTGAAATCGTAAGATCTTACAATCGAACTATCTTCCGAATTTTCTATTAAAATCGATTGTCTTAGCCCTGATGGCAGCGGCATCCTTTTTTGTTTTTTTTGAGAAAGCCCTTCGTCCTTCGACTGCGCTCAGGATGACACGCTCCGCGCTCAGGGTA
>JBIKRP010000167.1:0-5256 GCA_044349145.1 Flavobacterium sp. | reverse complement strand
GGTTGTCGTTTTGCCTGACTAATTTGTAGCCGAACTTCGTTGGAAGGCGCGATAAAGCCGTCAAGACTTTCTGCCCATTTCAGTATAATGTAAGGTCTTTTTTTGGTATGAAAAGTAAAAAAGCGCCGGTTTGCCTCTTGGCATTCTTTTTCCAAAACCCCTACAACAACTACTTTTCCCGCTTCTTTCAGTTTTTGAATACTTTTTCCTGCCACCAACACATTGGGGTCTTGACAACCTATTATAATGGTAGAAATATCATTTTTCAGAATCAAGTCGCAACAAGGAGGTGTTTTTCCGAAATGACTACAAGGTTCTAAACTTACATAAAGTGTTGCTTCTTTTAAAAGTGATTTGTCTTCGACCGCATTGATGGCATTGACTTCTGCATGTGGGCCGCCATAGGCTGAGGTAAATCCTTCCCCGATAATTTTTCCTTGATACACAATCACAGCGCCAACCGACGGATTTGGCAAGGCAGCGGCGATACCATTTTTGGCGATTTGTAAGCAACGCTGCATGTATTTTTCGTGGATATTCATTGTACAAAAATAGGATTTTACTTTTAGAATAGGAACCGTCAGGTTTTACTTATATTTGTTTTCTAGCCGGCACTATTGCATTTTTTGTTTTGATTATGAGAGTAAAGGATTATCGATCGATTTTTATAGAAACGTTACTGCCGGTTTACGATGCGGTTGAAGCGGAAAGTTTTTTTTATTTGATTTTGGAGCACAAATTAAAAATGAGAAGAATCGACTTGGCGTTGCAGCCAGATGCGGATTTAGCCGAAGAACAAATGGCTGAATGGAATGCAATCTTGAAAGAATTGCTTAATGAAGTTCCCATTCAGTATCTATTAGGAACCACGAGCTTTTATGGTTTGGATTTTGAAGTCAATGCGAATGTACTGATTCCAAGACCTGAAACAGAAGAGCTTGTTGACTGGATATTGTCAGATTATAAAAAGGAAGCTATAGAAGATTGTAAGATACTCGATATCGGAACGGGTTCGGGTTGTATTGCGATTGCTTTGGCTAAGAACATTTCTCAAGCTGAAGTTGCTGCTATTGATGTTTCCAAAAAGGCGTTGGAACTCGCTCAGACAAATGCTCAGACGAATGGTGTTGCTGTGGCTTTTCTTTGTCAAAATATTTTGGAAACCGAAGATTTGCAGGGGCAATTTGATGTTATTGTTTCCAATCCGCCGTATGTTAGAACCCTTGAAAAAGCCGAAATCAAAAAGAATGTTTTGGAGCACGAACCGCATTTGGCTTTGTTTGTTGATGATAACGACGCGTTACTTTTTTATAGAAAAATTGCAGCATTGGCTCAAAAAAACTTGAAAGAAAATGGGAAATTGTATTTTGAAATCAATCAATATTTAGGATTGGAGATGATCGATTTATTAAATTCTATGGGTTTTGTTGCTGTTGAATTACGGAAAGATATTTATGGAAATGATCGGATGATTTGTGCGACGAAATGAAATCATGAATCTAAAACCTTAGCATTGGAAACATTAAAGTAATTATTTCTGCTTTCTGTTATTTTGAACCATATAAGGTATTTAAGGTCATATAAGACTTCTAAATTGTATCTCCAGGATTGGCAGAAAAAACTATTCGTATCGTAGGGCTTCAATGGGGTCTAGTTTTGAAGCTTTAAGGGCAGGATAAGATCCCGAAACGACCGCTACTACAAAAGTGGTTACGAATGCGGAGAAGATTGCTGCCCAGGGCGTAACGAAATCAAATTCTAATAATGATGCAATTCCATATCCTGCCGAAATACCGAGAATTATTCCGAAAATTCCACCCATTTGGCCAATGACTAAGGTCTCTATAAAAAACTGCATCGCAATGGTACTTCGTTTGGCGCCCAATGCTTTTCGAACCCCGATTTCACGGGTTCTCTCCGTGACTGAAACCAGCATGATATTCATCAACGCAATAGAGGAACCGAAGATGGTAATGATACCAATTACCCACGCAGAGATTCCCAAATATTGGGTAATGCTAAGAATCTTGTTGATCAAATCATCCGAGCGAGAGATACCGAAATTAGATTCTTTAACAGGGCTTAATTTTCGTATTCTCCTCATGGTTCCCGTTGCATTATCAATGGCTTGTTCGAGGACTTCTTTTTTGTCGACCATCACGCTAATGCTATAATCAATGTTGGGTTGATTGAACAGCGATCTGGCAATTTGAATTGGAATTAGAACTCTTAAATCCTGACTGTTCCCAAAAGTGGAACCTTTCTCTTTCAGAACTCCGATGACTTTAAATTTGGCACCGCGTATCGAAATTATTTTATCGATTGGATTGGTATCTTTGAATAAATCTTTTTCGAAATCGGATCCTAGGATGCAGGAATAACTGTTATTGGAAATGTCAAATCCGGTGAAATTTCTACCTTTTGTAGTTTCTAAGCCAGAGTTGACCACGTAATGTTCATCGATTCCCAAGACGGTTATTTGAGGATCCGTTTTTTTGTTTTCAAATTTTACCTCAGCGTTGGAAACTGCCGTAAATGATAGTGATGTTTGCGTAAAAGGGAAATGGTATTTTTCTTTGAAGGCAGTCGCTTCCGGGTAGGAAATAATAGGATTGATAATTTCTCTGTCGCCTCCACGGCGTCTTATACTGCTGAATGCATATTGATTAATATTGAAGGTGTTAGAACCCATCGAAGCAAAGTCGGTCGACAAGGTGTTTTCTAATGCTGCTACGACGGTCAAAATACATACGAGTGCCGTAATTCCAATCGCAATAATTAACACTGTCAAAATGGTTCGAAGGAGCTGTGTTCGTATCGAACTTAGCGCAATTCTAACATTTTCTTTAAAGAGTTTTAGCATGATGGGTGTTTGTCACGAATTTACAATTTTTGTTACAAGTTTACTTTGAAGCGGATTATTTATTTTAAAAATAAGATATTTGCAGCGTGATTTACGAGGTCAGTAGATGAAAAGCCCTTCGTACCTCGACTGCGCTCGGTATGACAAGCTTCGCGTTCAGGGTGACAAATGTAGTCAACTAACAAATCCAAAAATCTAACAATTTAAGATGGCACAGAAACCAAGTATACCTAAAGGGACCAGAGATTTTTCACCTGCTGAGGTGTCTAAGCGAAACTATATTTTTTCGATTATAAAGAACAATTTTGAGAAGTACGGATTTCAGCCGATTGAAACACCATCATTTGAAAATTCAGAAACTTTAATGGGGAAATATGGTGAAGAAGGCGACCGATTGATTTTTAAGATTTTGAATTCAGGCGATTATTTGAGTAAAGCCGATGAAAGTGCTTTAATGAATAAGGAAAGTAATAAGTTAACTTCAAGTATCTCTGAAAAAGCGTTACGTTATGACTTAACAGTTCCTTTTGCCCGTTATGTAGTGCAGCACCAAAACGAGATTGAATTTCCGTTTAAGCGTTACCAAATACAACCGGTTTGGAGAGCAGATCGTCCGCAGAAAGGGCGATTTAGAGAGTTCTTTCAATGTGATGCCGATGTTGTGGGATCCAATTCATTATGGCAAGAAGTTGAATTGGTGCAATTGTATGATGCCGTTTTTTCTGACTTGGGTTTGGAAGGTGTTACCATCAAAATTAATAATCGAAAAGTCTTGTCAGGTATTGCCGAGGTTATTGGTGCACAAGATAAGTTGATTGACTTTACTGTTGCCTTAGACAAACTGGACAAAATAGGTGCTGATGGCGTGAAAAAAGAAATGTTAGAAAAAGGAATTTCGGAAGCGGCTATTTTGAAAGTGCAGCCTTTGTTTCAATTTTCGGGAAGCATCGAAGAGAAAATACAGCAATTATCGTTGTTACTGGCGTCTTCGGAAGAGGGAATGAGAGGTATTGAAGAATTGCAATTTATTTGCACTCAAGTTTTAGCGTTAGGATTACAATGTTCGACACTCGATTTGGATGTGACTTTAGCACGTGGTTTAAATTATTACACTGGGGCTATTTTTGAAGTGGCTGCACCAAAATCAGTTGCCATGGGTTCGATTGGCGGCGGCGGAAGGTATGATGATTTAACGGGTATTTTTGGATTGAAAGATATAAGTGGCGTAGGCATTTCGTTTGGTTTGGATCGTATTTATTTGGTTATCGAGGAACTCCAATTATTTCCAGAAACGGTAATGACATCAATCAAAGCTCTGTTTATCAATTATGGTGAAAAGGAAGCTTTTTATGCTTTCCAAGCCATTCAAAAACTCAGACAAGATTCCATTAAAGTAGAGTTGTATCCCGATGCTATTAAAGTAGGCAAGCAATTGATGTATGCCGATAAGCGACAGATTCCTTTCGTCGTTATTGCAGGTGAAACTGAAATGGAGCAGGGGAGATTTGGATTAAAAGATCTCAGAACCGGCGAGCAAAAGATGCTTTCGTATGAGGATTTGAAAGTGCAGTTGTCCTAAACTTTAAAAGTTTACCAATAAAGATATTTACCGCAGATGCGCAGATTTTTGCTTCCTTTTAAATCTGTTAATCTGCGGTTTATTTTTTTTATTTTTTGGTAATTGTATATGCAAAAAGAGCTTCTCATTACAAGAAGCTCCTTTACCTTATTTGGGGAAAAAAGGGGGGATTATTCGATGATTATTTTACTACTTAAATCACCTTTTGTCGTGTGCACTTTTACAATATATGTTCCTGTGCTTACGTTTGTTACCGGTATTTGAATTTTCTTTTGGTCTGCGTTTTTCACTTCCCAAGTACGAATTGATTGTCCAAGCATGTTGTATAAATCTACTGTTTGTACTGTTGCATCTAATGTGCCATTGTTTATGGTGATTGTATCATTACTATTGGTAAATTTAACAAGCACATCTTCACTTAGATCGAAATCATTTGTATCCAATGACGTACTAGTAAATCTCAACGAGAATCTATCATCAAAAGTTCCTATAGGTAGATTGACTGCAAAGTTTCCGTTTCTTATGTCATGGTATTGATCCGTTACATTGTCATGGATGTAAATATTTTGATTTTCATCAAAGTTTTCAGTGGCATCTAAAACGAATTCTACGTTTCCTTCTAAACCATTTTTTACAGACAATGATAGGATTTTGCTAGAGTCGAATGCATCTACACCTTGGATTACTGATTTAAATCCGGCATTCGCAAAGTAAAGATCATTCGGTTGACTGTCGAGTTGCGTCGCGTCATAACCAGGGTCAAATCCTTCAGTTGCCAAGTTACCCATAAATCCTAGTAGAATTTGACGGTGGT
>JBIKRP010000166.1:0-5285 GCA_044349145.1 Flavobacterium sp. | reverse complement strand
GACAGAGAAGAAAGCAAACATATCATTAAAGTGCTAAGAAAAAAGGATGGAGATATACTATTCGTTACTAATGGTTTAGGTTTTTTATTTGAATGCAGTATTGTGCTGGCAATTGAAACAAAATGTACGGTAGCGATTATACGATTTAATAAATCAGAACGACCCAATGTTTATTTGCATCTTGCCGTTGCGCCAACCAAAATGAACGATCGTTTTGAGTGGTTTTTAGAGAAAGCTACAGAAATTGGTGTTTCCGAAATTACGCCGATAATTTGTGAGCATTCGGAGCGCAAGCATATAAAAAACGAGCGTTTCGAAAAAATAGTAATTGCAGCCATGAAGCAATCCAATCAATATTATTTACCGAAGTTGAACGAACCTGTTGGTTTTAAAGACTTTATGAAATTAAAGTTGTCAGGGCAATTGTTCATAGCACATTGCGAAGAAACAGATAAAAAGCTACTTAAAGAACTAATACTGCCAAAAAACCCTGTTACTATAGTGATTGGGCCTGAAGGTGATTTTAGCGCTAAAGAAATTCAATTGGCTATAGATAGCAATTTTATTCCTGTATCTTTGGGAAATACTAGACTACGAACAGAAACTGCAGGAATTGTCGCTTGCCATAGTGTGGTGTTTGTAAATGAATCTTAAAAATCGTAAATTTTACTCATGAAAAAAAGTTGGCTTTATTTTCTCTTGTTTTGCAATTTTTGTTTCGCACAAGAAATAGCCTTGTTAAAATATAACGGTGGTGGAGACTGGTACGCCAATCCAACGTCTTTACCCAATTTGATCAAATTTTGCAATCAAAATATTGGAACAAGGATAAAGTTAAAACCTGGACTGGTAGAACCTCGAAGTCCAGATCTTTTCTCCTATCCTTTTGTTCATATGACTGGACACGGCAATGTCGTTTTTTCTGAGGCGGACCAAATTAATTTAAGAAACTATATGTCGTCGGGCGGATTCTTGCACATTGATGATAACTACGGGATGGATGAGTTTATTCGCAAAGAGATAAAGAAATTAATGCCCAACAATGCGCTAGTTGAAATCCCCGCAAATCATCCTATTTTTCAAAAACCATATTCATTCCCAAGTGGCATTCCTAAAATTCATGAGCATGATGGGAAAAGACCTGAAGCCTTGGGGATTTTCGTCGATTCTAGGTTGGTGCTTTTGTATACTTTTCAAACCGATTTAGGCGATGGTTGGGAAGACGCAGAAGTGCATAATGATCCCGCCGAAGTTCGTCTAAAAGCTTTGAAAATGGGTGCCAATATTTTGAATTATATTTTTAATAATTAATTACAAAATGTATGACTTCTAGAGTAATAGCTATTGGAATTTTGAAGTCGATTGGAGTCTTAGTTGCCATTGCAATTTTGCTCTATTTACTTTTTCAAATACAAACGATTATCGTTTACCTTGTTGTGGCATTAATCACGACCTTAATTGGTAATCCAATTTTAGATTTCTTTAAAAACCGACTGAAATTCAATCATCTATTGGCAACTATTGCTACCATTTCAGTTTTTGTATTGCTACTTTTGGGATTAATCTCTTTGTTTGTTCCGCTGATTATTAATCAAGGTCAAAATTTGTCGTTACTAAATACCGTTCAAATTGAGAAAGACATACTCCACCTACTCAATCAGATTGCTGTTTTTCTGGAAAGCCACAACATCGACTCAAAAATTGTTTTCGACCAAACTAAAATGTCTTCATTGATTAGGTTTGATTTTATCCCTAATTTTCTTAATGCTGTAATCAATTTTGTGAGTGGTTTCGGAATCGGATTAGTTGCAGTTTTGTTTATCACTTTCTTCTTTATGAAAGATCGTATTCTTTTTATCATCGCCTTCAAAAAAATTATTCCTGACAGTCATGAAACGCAGATTTTAAATTCGCTTGATAAAATTAATCACTTGTTGTCGCGATACTTTATTGGATTGCTGCTGCAGCTTTTTATAGTATTTGTTTTGTATTTGATTGTTTTGCTAATATTCGGAATTCAAAATGCTATAGTGATTGCTTTTTTATGCGCCATATTGAACATTGTCCCTTATTTAGGACCGTTGATTGCTTCTGTTTTGGCGGCACTATTGACCATGCTCAATTACTTAGGTGGTGACTTTCAAAGTGAAATACTTCCTGTGACCATTTATGTATTGATTGGTTTTTGGATTGTGCAACTTATCGACAATAACCTGTCGCAACCAATTATTTTTTCAAAAAGCGTTAGTTCACATCCATTAGAAATTTTCTTGGTGATACTGATTGCAGGTTTCCTTTCAGGCATCGTTGGGATGATTATTGCCGTCCCTCTTTATACGATTCTTAAAGTGGTTGGAAAGGAATTTTTTCCCAACAATATCTTCATTCAATTGTTGACCAAAAACATCTAGCTTTGAATTTTCCTATTCTTCAGCCTGAAATTCAAGATTTTATTAAAGCCAATTGGAAGACATCAATAACGAAATTGGCATTGATGAGTAATCCTTTTCATTCGGTAAAATGGACCTCAATTCTCCAGCAGATTGAATGCAGACAGAAGTCGGAAAACAAATTACCGAGCTGGTTTAATACCGCAGGCATTGTTTTTCCACAAAAGATTTCACTTGAGCAAACGTCTTCAGAAATTACTGCATCATATAAAGCGTCTTTAATTGACGGTGAGTCAATGATAGATTTGACTGGCGGATTCGGCGTTGATGCCTATTATTTTGCCAAGAAATTTAACGCTGTGATTCACTGCGAAATAAACGAGGAGTTATCGAAAATAGTAGCACATAATTTTCAGCAATTGAGCGTGCACAACGTTGAATGTATTGCGGCAGACAGCGAAACAGTCTTAAAAACCAAAGCACATCACTTTGATTGGATTTACATTGATCCATCTCGTCGAAGTGATGCTAAAGGGAAAGTATTTATGTTAAAAGACTGTACGCCAAATGTCCCTGAATTAATTGATTATTATCTTTCCTATTCGAAAAAAATCTTGATTAAAACAGCACCTATATTAGATATTGCCGCAGGATTTCAGGAGTTGAAATTTGTAAAATCCATTCATATAGTGGCAGTGCATAATGAAGTGAAAGAACTCCTGTGGGAAATTTCAAAAGAAAATGATGAACCGACGGTGATTCATGCGTTAAATATTAGAGATGAAAATGTCGAAAAGTTCCAATTCAACTGGACTGCGACCAAGTCTTTTGCGACTTATGCCTTACCCAAAAAATATATTTTTGAACCCAACAGTGCGATCATGAAATCTGGAGGCTTTGATGAAGTAAGTATTCAGTTTGGGTTGGATAAATTGCACGTAAACTCTCATCTTTACACTGCTGACGCGATTATTCAGTTTCCTGGAAGGGTTTTTCAGATAGAGAAAATAATTCCCTATCAGAAGAAAGAAATGAAAGCAGTTCTCGAAGGGAAAAAGGCAAACGTTAGCACCAGAAATTTTCCAGATTCCGTAGAACAAATTAGAAAAAAATGGAAAATTTTAGATGGAGGTGAGTTGTATTGTTTTTTCACGACGGACTTGAATAATAATAAAATAGTTTTACTTTGCAGCAAAATTTAGATTGACGATGAAATACTTAGTATGCCTTATTTTTTTTCTGACCATTACTTCAAATTTTGCGCAAAAGCCTTGTGATTTTACTACCAACGTGATAGATTCTATCGGAAGTTACAAAACCACAAAGGAGTATTTATTGTATGAAAAAAACTTCGCAGGTAATTCGACTTACCTATTTGGTTCCTTAACATTGACAGACGAAAAAGCCTTTTTTAATTTACAAATGATTGAAAAAAGTGCTGATTTTGTTAAGGCGAGATGTTTAGATAAAAATTCAAAAATATTCTTGCAGTTGATTAACAATAAGATCATCACGTTGTCCTTTGCTAGTGAAGAAAGTTGTGGCACTTTGGTTCGCGACGACAAAGGTTTAAACAATCGTATTTTGTCAGGGTATTTTAATATCAACAAAGCGGACTATGAGCATTTGAAACAATCTCAAATATCGTTTATTAGAGTAAAATTTGTTCCTGATGTTGCTGATTTTGTGATGCGTAAAGAGTTTAAGTCAGAATTGAATAACGAAGTATACCAACCAGAATCTTACTTTATGAACTTTATTCATTGCTTAGAATTAAAGAACTAATTGCAATTCCATTTGAAATTTGAAATTGGATCTTTATGAGCGTTTTTTAAATTATAATGCCACCATTCACTTTCGAAGATTCTAAAGTTGTTTTGAGTCATGATTTTGCGAAGTAATTTGCGATTTGCTTTGACTTCGTCTGACAACTGTTCGTAATCATGACTTGCTTCTTCTCCAAAAAAATCGAAAGATGTTCCCATATCCAATTCTTTTCCAGTCGCATCGACTAAAGAAATATCTACCGCTCCGCCTCTATTATGTATGGAGCCTTTTTTGGGATCTGCAACATATTTTGGATTAGCAACAATTTCAAACATTTTTTTCTGAATAGACAAAGGTCGGTAGCAATCGTAAAGCATAATCCGACAGCCTTTTTTTAGGAACTTTTGATTTGCATTTATTAGCGCTTTTACAGTTTTATATCGAAGGTAACACGCTTCACAATCATACACTTTTGATTTTAAGAAATTATCTTCAGTAGCATATTTCATATTATAGACAAAATCAGAACTAAAATCTTTGAGATTAACAAATGTGGTATCGTCTATAGTATTATTTTGCACGGTCACTTTGCTTTCAATTAACTCCACTTTTGAATTGCTTGACCCATTTTTTGCAAGCGTAGCTGCAGGTGTCACCACGGCCGTCTTATTTTCTTTGAGCGGTTTTATAGTGCCACAATTAATAGCAAGAAATAGGTAGCCTATTAAAAGTACAAAGTGTTTTCTATTCATTTTAGTTGAAAATTACTAGACAAAGTAAAACAATATTATTGAGTAAGAGAATTTTGATTTAGAAGATGTTTTTTATAGATTTGAAATTTAATAAATGTTCAATTAATATTTTAAACTGTTTAATAGTAACGCTATTATTTATCAGCACTTTGCATTGAATTTACATGCTTAAATAAGATCTTTAGCCATAAACAAAAAATAACCTTTTCACAGGCGTTAAAAAATATCTAAAAAGCAGTATTGTTTATTATTTTGTAAAAAAGTTTAAACTATTTTTGAAAATCAAAACTAAACAATTTATTTATGAAGAAATTTACGAATTATCTTATGCTACTCGTTGTGTTATTGATGGGTAATAAAGCGCTTTCACAGAGCG
>JBIKRP010000165.1:0-5307 GCA_044349145.1 Flavobacterium sp. | reverse complement strand
GTCGTAGTTGGCGTTTTTGAATTTTTCTGAAACGGTGTCAAATTCTTCCTTTACTTTTTTCTCGATGTTAGAAATGGTGATAGGCTCCCCTTTCATCTCTAATTTTTCCGATGTAGTAATGGCTTCAGGCATGACAATCCACAGCACAATATACGCGATGATTCCTGAGCCAAATCCAGCAAAAACTAATACGACTAAGAGTAAACGCAACCACACCGCATCGATTCCAAAGTAGTGACCTAATCCGGCGGCAACACCACCAATCATTCCAGTGTCTTTGTCACGGTACAACTTTTTGGTTGCTCTTGTTGATGAATTAAAATCATTGGTTTTTTTAGGTTCATCGTCGTCATTATCAATGCGATAATCTTCAGGTTGACCCATCACTGCAATGATTTCGTCTAGCTCTTTCAAATTGATGACTTGCTTTTCATTGGTGTGTTTTTCAGCTACCAATTCTGCAATTCGCATTTCGATGTCTTTGATGATTTCATCTTGTCCGTTTGAATTGGACAGCGAGCGTTTTATCGCATCGAAATAGCGTGTTAGTTTTTGATATGCATCTTCGTCTATGTGAAAAAACATACCGCCTAAATTTATGTTTACTGTTTTATTCATGACTATTATTTTTGTGTTGTTATAATGTTTACCGCATCAGACAATTCTGTCCAGGTGCTATTTAATTCGTTTAAAAAAGTTTTTCCAATTTCGGTCAAACCGTAATATTTTCGTGGTGGACCGGAGGTAGATTCTTCCCAACGGTAGTTGAGTAATCCGTCGTTTTTTAATCTTGTCAATAGTGGATAAACCGTTCCCTCTACCACAAGTAATTTTGCGTTTTTCAAGGTGTCTAGTATTTCCGAAGTGTAGGCATCTTTTTCTTTCAGAACGCACAAGATGCAAAATTCGAGAACACCTTTACGCATCTGGGCTTTTGTGTTTTCAATATTCATGATTCTATTTTTTTATTTGGGAGATTAATTTGAGTGAATTTCATACTTCTCATTAGTTTGCGGTTAATGATCGATCCAATCGGTATTTTTGCAGTGCCACCGCGTCTTCGTTAAGATCGATATAATCTGGGAAACCAGTATAGTTGACTTTAGCTTCGTCTGCTACGTCCACCACTAAGTTAGCATGGGCGTAAACAGAGGCATTTGAGTTGCCGTTTGCTTTTATAGCAATTGAATTAGAAATGAAATTTCTTGCACTAAGCAATACATTTTCAGACGCTTCAAAGTTCGCTTGTCTCGCTTTTCCAGTTAAGTTAATTTTTGCATTGTTAGTAAAATTACCATTGATTGCAATGGCTTCGATTTTACCATTAAACATTGTATTTTCCGAAGCTTGAAAGGTAGTGGTTCCGTTTACTTTCATTGTGCCTGTAAGACCTGCCCCTGAACTGAGTTTGATGTTCAACTTTTCCGCAACCAAGGCTTCGTCGATTGTAATGCTTGCATTGGTATTGGCTTCTAATCCAACCAGATTATTGGTCGCAACAAACACCTTAATGTTGGTGTCATTTTGATTGAATTCCGCGGCATTTAGAACGTCAATGGTCAATGTATTTCCGGTAACTTTCGTTGTAATGTTGTTCATATTCGATTGACTTGGTGCTTCAATTCGAATAGAAGTTGTAGCGCTTTCGGTGTACACTAATTCGATGCCGTGTTGAACTTTAATTTTTGAAAATGAAGCTACTGTTCTCATTTCTACTTCTTGTCCTTTTGCTAGTATTCCGATTAAGAATAACGTTAGCGTTGTGATGATTTTTAACATGATTTCGTTTTTTGATTGATGATTGATTAATGATTTTGATGATTGAAACTACTTGATAAATGGGATGGTCAATGGATATTTAAAGTTGTCTCCGTTTGACGTCTTTACGGAGGCGTAAATGATAAGAAAAAACTCGGCGATTTTCATAAAAATAAAAAGAGCGATGGCTGATATTGCGATCGTGATAACACCAGTCATATTACTAAAGTCGAAATTTTCAAAAAACAAATCGTCGTTATTAATGATGGCATTAAAACTCACATTATTAAAGAAAGTAACCAGCACAATTGGAATCGCGATTAACGCAAGAACAAATGTATAAAGGAATAAACTCAACTGAAAATTGATGGTTTGCTTTCCTTGCTCGTTTACGTATTCTGATTTATCTCGAGTCGTACTCCAGATGAAAATGGGAAATAAGAAATTTCCGAACGGGATGAAGTACTGTGTCAGCGTGCTTAAGTTGATTAATGCTGCGGTGCTGTTTTTTGAATTTGTTTCCATGATTAAAAGTATATAGTAATTTCTTATGCAAATATATGTTTAAAAAACAGTATCTTGTTTCGCATAGTACCATATCTTAACAAAATATTAACAATTGATTCTACTAGATTTAAAGCATTTTAATTCCTATATTTAGCTCCTAAATCAACAAATATGCGGACTTCAACCTTTAAGATCAATCTTTTTTTGTTTTTTAAATTACCTGCTGCTTTTTGGTGTGGCGTTCGACTAAAATCGATTGATTTACATAATTGTACCACAACGGTAAAGCATCGTTGGTTTAATCAAAATCCATTCAATTCGCTTTATTTTGCGGTTCAAGCGATGGCAGCGGAACTTTCTACCGGAGCTTTAGTAATGCAAAATATCCAACGAAGTGGACGAAGAGTTTCGATGTTGGTCGCCAGCAACAAATGCGTCTTTACCAAGAAAGCAACGGGGAGAATTCATTTTATTTGTCAAGACGGCGAGCGCATAGCAACGGCTATACATGAGACAATTGCAACTGGTGAGGGAAAAACGGTTTGGTTGAAATCAATCGGCACGAACGAAAAAGGGGAAGTGGTTTCCGAAATGGATTTCGAATGGACCCTAAAAGTCAAGCCGTAATTTTTCAACAGTCGTTAAATTGAACCTAATTAGCCATCCGTTTTCTTGTTCATTGACTAACTTTGAATAAAAAAATGAAAATCCTAATTACAGGCGCCACTGGACTTATCGGAACGGAGTTGGTAGCATTGTTTCTTCAAAACGGAATTGCGGTACATTACCTGACCACTTCCAAAAGTAAGATCAAAAGCCAGCTCAACTATCAGGGCTTTTATTGGAATCCATCCCAAGGAATGATCGATGAAAATGCGCTGATGGGCGTTGATGCAGTCATTCATCTTGCCGGCGCGAGTATTGCAAAAAGATGGACAGATAGTTACAAGACAGAAATTTTAGAAAGTAGAATTCTAGCTACGAATACACTTTTTAAGGCCATCAAAGAAAATCCCAATCAAATCAAGCAAATCGTTTCGGCTTCGGGAACTGCTATATATCCGGATAGTTCTACCATAAATTATAGTGAGAATTCGACCAAATTCGATGATAATTTCTTATCGAATGTCGTGGTGAAATGGGAGGAAAGTGTCGACAAGTTTCAGTTACTGCACCTTAAGGTATGTAAACTAAGAACTGGCGTTGTCTTTTCCAAAAATGGCGGTGCTTTGCAAGAAATGATCAAGCCGATTCGTTTTGGAGTGGGTTCTAATTTTGGTGATGGAAATCAAATTTCATCTTGGATTCACCTTCAAGATTTGGCGGCAATGTACCTTTTTGCAGTGCAAAATTCATGGGAAGGCACGTACAATGCCGTGGCACCTTTTCCAGTTTCGAACAGTGACTTAACGCGAAGTTTAGCTCAGCAGTTACATCGCCCGTTATGGTTGCCCGCCATTACTAAGTTTGTCATGAAGTTCATTTTAGGCGATATGCATGAACTGCTCTTCAACAACAAAAAAATTAGTGCTCAAAAAGCGATTGATGCTGGATTTCGGTTTGACTTTCCGACGGTTGAAAAGGCATTACAAGAAATTTTACCATAAAAAAAGCTCCGTTTTTTGAACGGAGCTTTTCTTTTATAATCTGGGTGAATTAATAATATTTTAGAAGCTTAACGCTAACCTTAAGATTCCTTTCCATACAATTTTTTGATTGAAGGGAAACAAAACTAATTAATTCGAAATCGATATCGTCTTAAAATTCTATTAAATTTTTTATTTTAACTTTTTAGAAGCTCTTTACTCCGTCTGCTTGTTCTTGGAGGAGCCCTGGTCCGCTGTATGTTGCTATCTTTTTCGCCGAACATCGGCAAAAAAGGATATCCATTGCCATCGGGGCTGGGTACTTGAATTTCAAAGCAACTAAAAAAAACCGTGACAATTTGACATTATTCCACAAATGGCAATACTTTTGCAATTCAGCGAAAAAAAAATGATAAAAAATATTTTTAAACATAAAAGTAAAATGAACACTGAGAACAACGAACAAGAAGAATTGGTTGGTCAAGTTGCTACCGAAAATCATGAAGCAGGCATTGAATCCTCGGAAAATTTATCTCCAGAACAAAAATTAGAAGAAGATTTAGCCAACGAAAAAGACAAGTTTCTTAGACTTTTTGCTGAATTTGAAAATTATAAAAGACGCACTTCGAAAGAGCGCATCGACCTATTCAAAACTGCCAATCAAGAGGTGCTTCAAGCCATGTTGCCAGTAATGGACGATTTTGACAGGGCTTTAATCGAAATCAAGAAATCGGATGATGATGTTTTACTTCAAGGTGTAGAGTTGATTTACGAAAAACTAAAATCGACATTGGTTTCCAAAGGTCTTGAGGAAGTTGCTGTAAAAACAGGAGACATTTTCAATGCTGATTTTGCAGAAGCCATCACTCAAATTCCGGCGCCTTCTCCAAATCTAAAAGGAAAAATTGTTGATGTTATTGAAAAAGGTTACAAATTAGGGGATAAGATCATTCGTTTTCCGAAGGTAGTTATTGGTAATTAAAATCAAACTTACTTTAAATTTTACCATCTAAAGTAATCAAATATGCGATTTGTCATCCCGAGCGCAGTCGAGGGCTAACTAAAAACACAAAATGAAAAAAGATTTTTACGAAATATTAGGGATTTCCAAAAGTGCTTCAGAGGCTGAAATCAAAAAGGCCTATCGCAAAAAAGCCATCGAATTTCACCCGGATAAAAATCCAGGTAACAAAGAAGCGGAGGAAAACTTTAAAGCAGCTGCAGAAGCCTACGAAGTCCTAAGCGATCCTCAAAAGAAAGCCAAATATGATCAGTACGGCCATCAAGCATTTGATGGTGCGGGCGGATTCGGCGGCGGTCATGGCGGCATGAATATGGATGATATCTTCAGTCAATTTGGTGATATTTTCGGGGGTGCGTTTGGTGGTGGATTCGGCGGAAATTCTGGAGGTCAACGTCGAATGAAAGGAAGTAATCTCCGCATCAAAGTAAAACT
>JBIKRP010000007.1:0-17896 GCA_044349145.1 Flavobacterium sp. | reverse complement strand
AAATCGACGTTAGTATATAGGATTTCAATATAATATTTTTCATAATCTAATTACTTTTGATTAAAAATTCGGATGTTGTCAATGGAATAGGTTCCGTCTAATGAGGTATTTGTCCCTGAACCTTTGTACTTGAATGCAAGGTGAATATTGCCAGTGTAGGAAGATAAGTCAATTTTCCCAGAGCTAAAAAAATCGAAGTTTGTGTCGAAATCAAGAGGCGGTCTGGTAAAAGCTACAGATTGCCACGTTGCATCTAAAACATCTGTACCATTGTAGTTCGTCGAAATTAATAGCTCTATCGAGTTTGAACTGGTTCCTACATAAGCTTGAGCAACGTCAAAAGCTAGTTTTTCATCATTTTGTAAATCCATATTAATTGGAGGAGAAATCAGCCAACCGATATTAGAGTCTTCGTCAGATTGATAGGCTGTAAATTCAGCATATTTAGTTCCACTATAAAATCCTTGCGCCCATTTTACTGTACCGGCTTCTGCGTAGTTGGTCCATCCTTCAATTTCGATCGGTTGACCTTCAGTGGCTTCACTGACACTTCCTGCGAAATCTTGATAAAAAGCAAACGGTTCAACAGTGGGATTTTTGATGTCATTCTCAGGAGAGCATCCTGACAAAGCAGATAAAGCTAAAAAGCTTAATGCTAAAATTTTTGTTGTTTTCATAGCTAAATTTTTAAAAGTTAACATAAAGATTAACGAAATATGTTCTTCCAAAACCGTAGAAATATCTTGGCGCAAAAGCAGGGGTTCCGCTCGAAACGTCCTGATTTACCTCTCTAAAGTTGGCGTTTCTGGTTTGTTCAAATCCTCCAGTTTTATAAATAACATCAAAAACGTTATTCACTGAGGCGAAAAACCCAATCGTTTTTCCACTAATTCTCCATGATTTTCCACCAGTCAAGTTGATCAAGGTAAAGTCTTTAAATTGTTCTTGTTTCAATAATTCATTAGCTCTTTCAGTTGAAGCTTCTGGAAAAGAAAGTCCTTCTAAGTCTGCTGGATTTTTGTAGAAATTATTAGTTCTTAATAACGAAGAAACATCTAAATAATTGTTGGCAAGATAATTTGCATTAGCACCAATCCACCAAAACTTAGGGTCTCTGTATTCAACTCCAAATGAAGCGGCGGTTTGTGGACCACCAGAAACGCGATATCCTTTTAGATTGGCTTTCCCAAAGTCCGTAATAGGATTAGTGTTTGTTGGAGAAGCTAGATTATCGTTACTTAGACTTACGTTCGGGTTATTGTTGAAGGTATATTCTCCATAAGCTCCGGCAAGCGTTAATTTTATCGTTGAAGTAAGATTATATTCCATACCCAACTCTAATCCGATGTTCTTTTTTTCGATATCGCTAACGGTCTCAGCGACAAATGCATCTCCACCATCTCCGTTATCATCGTCGAAGATACCTTCACCAAAGAAGAAGGAGGTTTCTGTTGCGTTTTTTATGTTGGTGTAAAACGCAGTTAATCTAGATTTAAATTTAGGCGCTTTGATAATATAACTTGCATCTAAACTAGTCACGTTTTCTGGAGTAAGACCAGCAACCGTATTGTCGTTGATACGGGCATTTGGGAATACATTTCTCAATGTTGGCGCTTTCGTCATGTAAGCAGCATTAAGTCCCAAGAATTGTCTACCACTCAACTTGTATGTTAAACCACCTTTAAACCCAAAGGTCTCGTAGGTGTATTTGGCACTTTTCCCAAAAGAATTGTTAGGGTATAGCCCATTGCGATAAAGCCCTTCTCGCTGATACTCACTACGAGTATACGATTGCGCCATATAGAAATCAATTTTTTTGTAAGTAAATTTAAATTGTGTAAAAGCGTCAATAGTATTGGCCAATAATTTATAGTTATAACCGAAAGTATCACCAACACCAACGTTTCTATTAGGATTATTTAAATCTGGTTGTTGTTCGTCTCCGACCTGAAAATTGTCATAGTCTTCAAAAAACTGTCCTCCCAATAAGTCCAACAGATTTTGAAAGTTATGGGAACTTAAATTTCTATAAGTAATTCCTGCATTCATATTAATGTTGTCTGCCAACTGTGAAGCCAAAAATGAATTGGCAGTCCATACTTTATCGTCCGTTCTATCTTCATATAGGATGTAAGCACTATGACCGTCTGAAGTTGCTTGATTTGCCTGATACATCTGCAACCAATTCAGTTGTTTATTTTGAATGAAATTAGACGCGGCAGAAATTCCATCGGCGACATTTTGAGGATCATTTCCCAAGAAATCGGTATAATCATCAGGGTTATAAGCAGAAGTATAAAAACTAGGTAGATTTCTGTAATAGGTTGGATCAGGATTATCTGCTCCTTGAAAATCGATACGACTATTCCCAACTTTACCAAATTGATGAGCCACATTTGTTGTTAGTGTAGTTTTGTCACTTAATTTCCAGTAATGAGACAACATCAAGACAGGCTCTACAACATCTCTGTCTCTAGAATTTCTCTTTTCCCCGTTGAAGTAGCCCCAATAAGAGTTGTATTTCTCACCAACAAGATTAGTCACCTCATCCGAATTAGGAGAGGTTCTACCTCTACTATTTTCTGAGTAAATCGAAGTGAAATTTACAGAGTGACTATCATTGAACTTCTTTTCAACACTGGCA
Organism: Flavobacterium sp.; assembly: GCA_044349145.1. GTDB lineage: Bacteria > Bacteroidota > Bacteroidia > Flavobacteriales > Flavobacteriaceae > Flavobacterium. Next base: position 15,252 of record JBIKRP010000007.1, on the reverse strand, counting down.
AATAAAGCTTTAGAATCATAATCGGTGCCTTCGAAATAACCTTCATTTGCTCCTCTACCAGAAGCTGAAACAACATACGCCCAGCCATTGGTACCCATCCCAGAAGCATGCGTTCCCATAGTTCTCCATGTGTAGTTTGTATTTGTTCCCGAAAATGACACTCGAGATCCTTTTCTGTAGATAGAAGCTCTAGTATTGATTTCCTGTGTTCCTAATATACCACCAAAAGTATAATCTGACGGCGCCGTACCCATAGTAAATTCTTGATTTCTGGTAGCATCATTCAAACCTCCCCAGTTATTCCATTGCGGTCTTCCGTCATATATCTTATTCATAATTACACCATTAATCATGGTGGTACCGTATTCATTATCTAAACCACGAATTCGGAATCGTGATTGACCCCAGTTGAATGCTGCCGCTTGCTGAAAAGCATCTCTACTGGCTTGAAGTAAACCAGAAGTACTTTCCGAACCACTACTGTCATCTCCTAAATCATTTTCTGTAATAGTAATTAAGCTTAATTGTTGTTCTTGAGTTTGGTCTTCTGCTAATAAAACAGTGCCTAAATCTAGAATTTTTCCTGACTCAATTGTTACTTGAAGCAATTGATCTGCATACCCTTGGGTTTTAATTTGTAATAATTGATTGCCGGGAGTGACATCGTCAAACACGAATTTTCCACCACCATCAGTCAAAGCAGTAAAATTTGAATTTAAAATAGCCACAACAACGTTTTGTAAAGCTTTTTGAGTTTTTGAGTCGACTACTTTACCAGTTACTCCTGTAGCTGATTGAGCGAAAACAAAAACCACTTGCATTACAAAGAATGTACTAAAAATAAGTTTTTTCATAAATAATGTAAATTAATTCGTCTTTTAGTAAGAATAATTATTTCTTAACGGATGCAAATGTACCTATTAAATTAATATTAATTACTTTTGGTGCCAAGTTTATGTTAAACTTGATTTTAAATTAATACTAAATTCACATGAAAGGTACTAAACTTTTTACACTTCTTTTTCTCTTCTTAGTTGTCACAACTGTTAGTTCTCAACAAAAAAAGTTTAGTGTTCATACGGTTGCTTTTTACAATTTCGAGAATCTATTCGACACCATCAATAATCCAAATAATGACGAAGAGTGGCTGCCCAATGGCGCTCAAAATTGGACTTCTAAAAAGTACCATAAAAAATTAGAAAATCTAGCACGCGTTTTATCAGAAATCGGGTCATCAGAGAATACAAATTCACCAACGCTAATAGGCGGTTGCGAAATAGAAAACAGAGGCGTTCTAGAAGATCTTGTCAAAGAACCGAAATTAGCGGTGCACGATTATGGCATTGTTCATTTTGATTCGCCTGACAAACGAGGAATTGACGTGGCGCTTCTCTACCAAAAAAAGCATTTCAAACCCACAAGTTATGTGAATATCCCTTTGTTAATTTACAGAAAAGAAACAAAGTCAAAAGAAAAAGATAAAGAAACAGAAGAAGATAAAGCCGACAAAGACAAAATAGAAGCCGAAGCTGGCGAAAGAGTGTATACTCGTGACGTACTTCTGGTAACAGGATTTCTTGACGGAGAAGAAGTAAACGTCATGGTCAATCACTGGCCATCTCGATCTGGTGGCGAGAAAAAGAGTAGCCCTTTTCGGGAAGAAGCCGGAAGACTCAATCGAAAAATAATGGATTCGATTTATAAAATCAACCCCAACGCAAAGATTATCACGATGGGTGATTTGAATGACGGATCGTACAACAAAAGCGTCAAAGAAGGAATCGGAGCAAAACTCAAGAAATCAGAAGTAACAGAATTCGGGATTTACAATCCTTTTGAACAAATGGCCAAAGAAGGGAATGCATCTCTTTTCTATCGCGATGCCGGAGATATCTTCGACCAAATCATGGTTTCGGAAGCATTAATCAGAAAAGATTATTCTTCTTTTCGTTATTGGAAAGCGGGTATTTACAACAAACCTTACATGATTACAACGACAGGACAATATAAAGGCTATCCGTTACGACACGGTGCTAACGAAATTGGTTTTAGCGACCACTTTCCCGTTTATGTTTACCTTATTAAAGAAGCAAAATAGTTTATCTCCAAAGGTTAGTTCACGCTAACCTTTTTTTAGCTTTACACAGTTCGAATTTTAAATAATATCCTATGGCAATTGCAAAACCCTTCAACCTCAATCAATGGATCAAAGACAACAAACATTTGTTGAAGCCGCCCGTTGGAAATAAGAACATCTACGTAGATTCAGAAGATTATATTGTGATGATTGTTGCAGGCCCAAATGCCAGAAAGGATTATCACTATAATGAAACGGAAGAATTATTCTATCAACTCGAAGGTTCCATCAAAGTAATTATTCAAGAAAACGGGGAACGAAAAGAAATGGAATTGCATGCAGGCGATATGTATCTGCATCCAGCGAAAACACCGCATTCACCAATACGTTACGAAAACTCCATCGGCTTGGTAATCGAGCGTAAGCGCGCAGGAAAAGGATTCAAAGATGGTTTGCTCTGGCATTGCGAAAATTGCAATCACAAACTTCACGAAGTCTATTTCGAACTTCACGATATCGAAAAAGATTTTCTGCCGCACTACGAGCATTTCTACAATTCAGAGCAGTTGAGAACCTGCAACAATTGCGGGACAATCATGGAAACCGATCCGAGATATATCAAGTAGTTTATTTCTTAGAAGCCGGGAACCTGCTATCCGCTCCCAATTTTTTTTGTTTTTTGTCAGCCGGAGCGAAGTCGAAGGGCTTCTTCGTAAAAACAAAAAAAGATTTCCGCTACTATCAGGGCTAGGGCATTCTACCGCAAAGGAATTGTTAATTATACATTACTAATTATCAATTAATAATTACTTTTGCCACGCACTCGAGCAAATTTATTTGCGAACAGACGTAGTAAATCGATATAATTCAAAAAATAAATAATAAATGACAACAATAGCAGACCAATTCGGAATGAAAGAAGCTTTAGCACAATTGGGCGTAAAAGCAATCAACGAAGGAACTTCAACAGGTCAAAACAACTTTTCCAACGGCGAAATACTAGAATCATACTCACCAGTTGATGGTCAATTAATAGGTTCGGTAAAAACAACGACGCCTGCAGATTATGAAAAAGTAATGCAAACGGCAACAGAAGCATTCAAAACTTTTCGACTTATGCCAGCGCCTCAGCGAGGTGAAATCGTTCGTCAGTTTGGAGAAAAATTGCGAAAAAATAAAGAAGCATTAGGCAAATTGGTTTCCTACGAAATGGGAAAATCACTACAAGAAGGTTACGGAGAAGTTCAAGAAATGATTGATATCTGTGATTTTGCCGTTGGACTTTCGCGTCAGTTACACGGATTGACCATGCATTCAGAACGACCTGGACACAGAATGTACGAACAATACCATCCAATGGGTGTTGTTGGAATTATCTCTGCATTCAATTTTCCAGTGGCTGTTTGGGCTTGGAATACGGCACTTGCCTGGATTTGTGGAGATGTTTGCGTTTGGAAACCTTCCGAAAAAACACCATTATGCGGCGTGGCTTGTCAAAACATCATTGCTGAGGTTTTAAAAGAGAACAATCTTCCAGAAGGAATTTCTTGTCTAATCAATGGCGATTATAAAATAGGAGAATTAATGACTTCCGACAAACGTGTTCCTTTGGTTTCTGCTACAGGTTCTACTCGAATGGGGAAAATCGTGGCACAAACCGTTGCAGGTCGTTTAGGGAAATCATTATTAGAATTAGGAGGAAACAACGCAATTATCGTTACTCCAGATGCCGACATCAAAATGACGGTAATCGGAGCGGTATTTGGCGCTGTAGGAACTGCTGGACAAAGATGTACATCGACCAGACGTTTGATCATTCACGAAAGTATCTACGACAAAGTAAAAGAAGCGATGGTTTCTGCGTACAAACAACTACGTATCGGAAATCCATTGGATCAAAACAATCATGTTGGTCCACTGATCGATACGCATGCGGTCGAAATGTATAACAAGGCTTTGTCGAAAGTTGTCGAAGAAGGCGGAAAAATTCTAGTTGAAGGCGGCGTTCTTTCGGGAGCAGGATACGAAAGCGGATGTTACGTAAAACCTGCCATCGCTGAAGCTAAAAATTCTTTTGAAATCGTTCAACACGAAACTTTTGCGCCAGTCTTGTACTTAATGAAATACTCAGGAGAAGTTGAAAATGCTATCGATCTTCAAAATGGGGTTGCACAAGGATTGTCTTCTGCAATTATGACCAACAATCTTCGTGAAGCAGAAAGATTCTTATCGGTTGCGGGTTCAGATTGTGGAATTGCCAACGTCAATATTGGAACTTCAGGCGCTGAAATTGGTGGTGCATTTGGTGGAGAAAAAGAAACGGGTGGCGGTCGCGAATCAGGATCCGATGCATGGAAAATCTACATGCGAAGACAAACCAATACAATCAATTATACGACTAGTTTGCCATTAGCACAAGGAATCAAATTTGATTTGTAAATAATAAAAAAGCACAAAAAAAGCGACTAATTTTAGTCGCTTTTTTTATTTCATTTTGTGTTTAGAATCGGTAACCAACCCCAAATCCTGCATTAAATTCAATTGCGGTATTAAATTCATCATTTACTTCCGAACTAAAATTCCTTCCAATTGTGGCGTAGGGACCGAAGACAAATTTGTCGCTAAAGTTCCACTTATAGCCGCCGCCAATTCCTAATATAAAGCTATTCATATTGATCTTCGGGTCTAAATCACTTTTTTGATAATTTCCTGTTCTGAATTTGATCATGGGTGAAATTACGAACCCTGAATTATTTTTTTCCGCTCCAGTATAATAGTTGTAATTGATAATAAAGCTATTGGTATTAAAATCCTTTACGTCTCTTCCGATGCCAAAGTTATAAGAATCGTTAATAAGAATCTCAGCGCCTACCGACTGATTGCCATCAATCAAATATTCATAGCCAAATTCAACCGAGCCCAAAAAGATGGTGCTTGCAATATTCCATTTGATTTCATGCTTGTTACTTCCGCCTGACTGCGACCATGACGAAAAAGAGTTTACAATGAGCAATAAGTACAGCAGATTTGTTTTCATAGTATTTCGTTTTTGTTTGTCAAATGTAGTTAGTTCTATTTAATTTCTCCCTTTTTCGTTGGGATATAAGTCTAGCAGTGGTTCGCTTTGCCAATATTCTTTGGTGTCTATGTCAAGTATTGTGAGTGGTCCGGTAAACGCCGCGCCTGTGTCGACATTCCATACACTCGCCATTTGAATTGGTATCGTTTTCCCGATTTGCGTCACTGGCGTATGGCCAATATATATTTCGCTATACAATTTAAGTCGTCTTGGATAGTGCTTAGAGTCCCGTGGTAGGGTTTTGTCAAAAGCAAGTGCCATTTCCCATAAAGTGCGCTCCCAATAAAAAAGTTTCGGGAAATGTTCGAACGTAACCCCATTCATATTGGTAAAACCAGCATGAATAAACAATCTGTTTTGCTCGTCGAGGTAATAGTTTTCAAGCGATTGTAAAAAAGCAATATGTTTTCTCTTGCTGGCTTCATTTACGTCAGAATAAGCCAACACCGTCGATTCACCGCCATGTTGATACCAGGAAAGATTGTCTTTAGATTCTGAAAGCCATTCGCATAAGAGTTCATCATGATTTCCACGCATGAAAATGCAATTGTGTGTTTCCCTTAAAGCAATCAAAAAGTCAATTACTTGAGGAGACTGACTCCATCCGTCTACATAATCCCCCAAAAAAATGAGTCGGTCAGTTGTCAAAATATTGGCACGTTCAAATATTTGGTGCAATGCTCGTAGTCCGCCATGAATATCACCTATCACTAAAGTTCTCATCTCCTATTTCAATCTTTGAGGCAAAAATAGTATAAATAAGATTAACAAAAAGTACAGAAAATCTTCAGTTCTGATTTCTTTTCATAACCTAGTTTTACGATAGCAAATGACTCGAGACAATTTGTAAAATTCAATTTATTTTTAACTCATTAAAATTTACACACCATGAAAAAATTATTTTTAGGTTTAATCGCCACGGTTATGATTTCGGATTTTTCTTATGCGCAGATTGTTAAGCCTGCCAACAAAATTGCAACATCTGTTGTTCTTGTTGCAAAATATCACGCGGTAATTACTTTCTTAGAATCAAAGGATTATTATCGACAAGGAATCACAAGTGAAGAGTTCGTCCAAAAAGGACTCGCAGGAGTAACAGATAAGAAATTGATTTCAATACTAACGCCTTACATGCAGAAAATCTACTCTTATCATACACAAAAATATACTGCCGATATGGTTTATGACCAAATTACAGGAAGTGAATTTAGCAGTACGGTAAATTCATTGCGACTTTATGCCAAGGAAGTTGGTCCAATTAGTCCTCAAGTGCGCATAGGGTGGTTAAACGCCATCCGTAAGTTTTTTGATTGGCTCGATGACACTCTTGGCGGGGTAATCGACCCGCAACAATCAGAGGAGCCATAATTGAGTATGAGAGATTCAGGGTTGTGTAAAATAAGCACAACCCTTTTAAACAAATTCATATGAAAAAGATTTCATTTTTATTGTTGTTAGCATTTAGTTGCTGTTCAACAATAAAACAACTGAGCAATCAAAAAATTGATGAAAATCAAGGTTGCTCTGCCATCGCATTAGAGGGAAAAAAAGTGTTATTAGAAATGGAAATCGATCATGCTGCCACTAATTTTTTGCTGGATACAGGAGCTGGTTTATCAGTATTAATTGACTCAACAATTGTAAAGGACTTCCAAAACAAGGAATTTGGTTCGCTAGGTTCGGCCAAAGGCGCTGATCGAAAGAAAATTAAAAATAGATTTCTTACCGTTGAATTGAATTGTGATTTATTCAAAAGCGAAAGCAAAGTTTTGTCATTCATAAATATGCCAAAAAGCCAATGCGCTCAAGGAAAAAAAAGTTATTCAGGAATTTTAGGAATTGATGCTTTTTTTAATCAAGATTTTATCATGCAACTAGATTTTACTGACAGTAAAGTTTGTAATATCAACGAGGAACAACTCCAACAAAATCTCTTGAATAATCAGTATCAGTTTGTGAAATCAAAATGCCAAAAGAATCAAATTTTTGTTTATCTGAACATTGAAGGAAAAGATTATCCATTCAAATTAGACACAGGTTATACTGGGAACATCGTAATGCCATACAATGAGAACTTGAATTTCAAAAATGAAAACAAGACGGAACTTGAAGGATCGGTTTTTCAAACAATTTCTTCTCATACTTCCGGAAGTGAAATTTTATATGAAAAAATGCCTGTTTCGTTCGGATCATACAATTTGGAAGCAAAATTAAATGTTTCAACCTCTATCAAAGCTCAAAACATCGGAATCGATTTCATTAGAGCTTTCGATTGGCTCATCGATTACAACCATAATAAAGTATACGTAAAACGCAATCAGAATATAGTTGAAAGTAAATTCAAAAGAAAAGTGACTTACTACGCCAAAGTTAATAATGATAAATTGGAAATTGTTGTCAAAGAGAAATCTCAATCTAAATTCAACGTAGGAGATGAAATTGTTTCCGTAAATGGACAAAAAGTAACTGCCGAAAATCAATGTGAAATCCAAGATTTACTCAATAAAACAGAAGATTGGAGCAGCTTGCAAATTGAAGTTCTTTCCAATTCAAAGTAATCACCATTTAATATGTACACGCCATTCAAACCTATGGATTATGAAATCTCAAATCCTCATTATAATACTTTTATTGTTTTGCCGCATCAACGCTGCTCCAATATTTCACGAAAGTAAAAACGAACCCAATGACATTTTAATCGAGCTTTCTCAAGCCATAAGAATTATAAATGCTCATTACACTTCCGTTTTTCTGACAAAAGAGGCAAAATTGGCGGTTATTAATCGAGACTTGACGGCTGCTTCTAAACTTCAGGAAAAAGTTGATCTATTGATTCTAAAGGACCAAATTCAAGAGGACATACAGCATTTGCGCATCGCTAACTTGAACGATGTTTCTAAGATTCGATATTTAAAAGGATTGCAAATCATCAAGATTCTCTATGAAAAAGTACTGAGTCTAGACCATCATTTCGCTTCAGTTAGAACTTTTAATGAAATCAGCAAGATCTCCAATCCTAACCAGTATCCAGAATATGACAAATTGAAAGAGTTATTGACGAGCAAAAGAGATAAGAAGTCTGCTTTTGAGCTTACCTCTTTATTGGGCACAAACACGATTGCATCTGTAATTCAAACATTAACTTCAATGGTGTCTTCCAGTCTGTCTAAGGAAGAAAAGGAAAAGGAGTTAGGGAAGGTAGAATGTATTTTAGATTTTACACTACGAATGCAAAACGATCTCAACACCATTTTCTTTGAAACCGCTTTTCTTCAAACCAGCAATGATAAGATAAAGCATGACATCGAAATCTTATTTAAAGAATATACGAAACCAATAGGTTATAGTGCAACTTTAGAGAACTGCAGAACCAACGATGACTGGGAAGACATTACTCAAAAGATGGAAGATTACCTGACTAAAATGAAATCGACTTCCGGATCGACTCAGTATAAAATGCAAGTTAATCTTGATTTTCCAGTAGATCGCCTGTTACAATTTATTTCGCAGTACAATTACTTTATCGATCAAGGCGGCAAGTTTTACGAGAAGTTTAGTATTATTCTCAATAGCTATGAAAATGAGAAGCAATGTGAAACGAAATTACCGGTAGAGTACAAAAAACTAAAGGCAGATATTACTGTAGCTATCGAAAAATTTAACGTGGCATACAAACCAGTGGAAATAAACGGCACCAAGATGAAGGAAATTCTTTATGGCTTAAACGAGTTTGAAAAAGTAGAATAGAAGAATTATGAAACGAACAGTCCACATAGCCTTATTTATTCTAATTTCTTCGCAAAGCTTTGCATTGAATATTCGGCAAATTGTAGTGAGTCGAATTTCTGATTCAGCAATTAACTTCTCCTTGGACACTGAAGCAAAGGAATTGTATTATTTTAGTTCTTGGGATTACGAAATATCCGAAAACACTATTGTTATAGAAGCGCGTTTTATTGAAGGATTCGGCTCAACTATCGCATTTTTAAACAACAATTTTGAAATCCCGCTTGACACTTTAGTAACACAGACTTTTTATCTAATAGTCAACGTCTATTATGTGCTCTCTCAAGAAGATGATTTAGCCGATTCTCAGAGTGGTTTTTTCTCAACTCCTTTGGAGAATTCGCTTTTTTTGCCTGAAAATTTAATCGAGGAAGCGAATCAAAATGAACTTAAATTCGTCAATCCATCAAACGGGAGGTTAGTGGCAAATACTATGATTAAAAACATGTTTATTGTAGACGAAGCTTCTAGAATAAGCATATTACAAATGAGAGACAAAAATGTAATTGATATATCAAATTTGTCAGATGGGCATTACTTGCTTTGTTATTTTATTAAGGGAAGATATAAAACGACCCGAATCATTCTAAGAAAAAACTAAATGGTTCTATTGTAAGTCATATTTCATTTTTCGCAAAATACGGAGCGCCTCCTTAAAGGACAAATAGATATTTGGAAATGGTTTCAGAAGCGGTTTGGCATCAATCAACTTCTGTTTGGCTTCTTCAAAACCATTGAGATAGCAAATCATTAAAGTCGACGGTAAATTCTCCAAATCACGATTTTCACCTTCATTTAAAGTGGAGCCTTTCTGTAATTTAACCAACAAAGCCATGTTTGAATTGTAAATGTGAAAAAGCATTTTTTTGTTGAATTCAGGTGGCTCAAATAGGATTTCTCGGTCGATTTTGTAATAACCGTTATCATAAAATCGTATGGTTTGTTTCTCCAATGGATAATAACTAGTCTTGTCATTTAAGCCCAATGGGACATATTCAATTATCGTGAAAGAATCTTCATCAAAAGTAATGGTAACTTCGTCTTGAGCAGAATAGAACAATTTAATTTGTTCGTTTATTAGCTCAATGTCAACGCGAGACAGAAATGTTTTACCCCGAACTTTCTTTGGAATTCCAGCCCAACAAATCACAAACAGTTCCTTAAAAACTTTATATTTTGAAGACATGTCTTTATGCCTAAAATTCATAAAGTCGATGACTCCATCTAATGTATAGCCGATACTGTTCCGCGAATTGTTCTCAATTCCAATAACCGTTTCTGTATTCTGGTAGTTTTTTTCGTACCCATGTTCGATAGGCACAGTATTACTTCCTATTCTGATAAAAACGGTGTTGGGTAGAATCGTGTGAATTCCTTTTTTGAAGAATGAGGTTTTGCTTTTTGGCTTTATCGTAACCAAACCAACGACTTTATCCTTGGGCAGATTCGGAAAAGGGACATTTTCATAGGAGATCTTAGGCGGATTTTCAAGAAATGCATTGACTAAATTCTGAATCCGACTATCATCAAAAAAGTCATCCCCAACAATTTCGTTATCTTGATCTTCGACGCCAACAACAATATAAGAATTATTGGTTGGATTCGAATTTGAAAGCGCACAAATATGCTTTAGAAACTTTCCTTTACCTTCTCTTGTATGTAAATTTAACTGACGCTTTTTGTCATAAAAACTCGATTCATCGTTGTGAGCTAAGAGGTTCTTAATTAAAAGTCGTTTGTTAATCATTTACTTTGTAAAATAAAACTATGGCACTTTATTTCCCGTACTTGCAACCCATAAAGCAAACCAATCTTCGAGTTCCAATTCAATATTTATTGCTTTTGTTAATTGAGAAACCCGCTTGACGTCCGTTGTGCCACAAACAGGGAAAATTTTCGACGGATGTCTTAAAATCCAAGCAATCAAAATCAAATCTACAGAAACTTCATATTTGTTGGCCAAGATTAGTGCTTGAGCAGCGACGCGTTTGGATTTCTCATCATCATTCTTAAAGACGGAACCAAGTGGATTCCATGCCATTGGAGAGATATTGTGTATTTGCATATGATCCAAACTCCCGTCTAACATGGCGTCTAAATCTGTAACGGAGAATTGTATCTGATTGTAATTCACTGCTGTTTTAGTTCGAATCAAATCGGTTTGTACGGGCGTAAAATTTGAAACACCAAAATCTCTAATTTTTCCTTCTCCCTTTAAAAATTGGATAGCTTCGCCTATTTCGTCAGCTTGCATCAAAGGGCTTGGTCGGTGTAGCAAAAGAAGGTCTAAGTAATCGGTTTGTAAATTTTTAAGCGATTGCTCTACTGACCAAATAATATATTTTTTAGAATAATCGTAATGCTTGATGGTATTATTTCGGTTTTCAGAAGTGTATTGAATCCCACATTTTGAGATTAATTGAATGTCTTCTCTCGGGATTTTACTCGTCTTCAATGCGCTTCCAAAAGCAGCTTCAGTAGTATAACCGCCATAAATGTCCGCGTGATCAAAAGTTGAAATTCCGCTCTCAAGACAACACGTCATCAAATCTATCATTTGCTTTTCGCTCAGGTTTTTACCCCAAATGCCCCAAGTCATTGTTCCCGCTATAATTCTTGAAAATGGATGTGTATTCATAAGGACAAAGAAATAATTAAAAAGGTTAAAAAATGATATTTAAAAGACTATTCTTTTTAGTTCTTAAAAATATAAAAATACAATCACAAATCGTCCTTAAAATTCAGTGTTTTCAAGAAGTTTTAACCAATTTTTAACATCTTTCTTTTAAAAAAAAATTCAATTTGCACCATCAAAATTAACAAGCATAATTCATAGGACTAAAATCATGGAAATGGAAGAAAATACAACCACTCTCGACATCAGAGCGATTAATGAAAAAATTGAAAGAGAAAGCGCGTTCATCGATTTACTTACAATGGAAATGAACAAAGTAATCGTGGGTCAAAAACACATGATCGAAAGATTACTTATTGGTCTACTGGGCCAGGGTCACATTTTGCTAGAGGGAGTTCCTGGTTTAGCAAAGACACTTGCAATTAACACTTTGGCCAAAGCCGTACACGGTTCTTTCAGCAGAATTCAGTTTACGCCAGACTTATTACCAGCCGATGTTGTAGGTACTATGATTTACAATATAAAACAAAACGAATTTTCGATAAAAAAAGGTCCAATTTTCGCCAATTTCGTTTTAGCGGACGAGATTAACCGGGCGCCTGCAAAAGTGCAATCGGCTTTGCTTGAAGCGATGCAAGAAAAGCAAGTCACCATTGGCGACTCTACTTTTGTCTTAGACAAGCCGTTCTTAGTTTTGGCTACTCAAAACCCTATCGAACAAGAAGGAACATACCCTTTACCAGAAGCACAGGTCGATCGTTTTATGCTGAAAACGGTTATCGATTATCCTAAAATGGAAGAAGAACGAATGGTGGTTCGTCAAAACCTTAGTGGTGCTTATGAAAAAGTAAATCAGGTAGTATCTATCGAGCAAATTCTGCGTGCTCAAGAAGCAGTTCGAGAAGTTTACATGGATGAGAAAATCGAAAAATATATTCTAGATATTGTTTTTGCAACACGTTATCCCGAAAAATACAAACTACAAAACTTGAAGCCTTTGATTGGTTTCGGTGCCTCCCCTCGTGGTAGTATCAATTTAGCCAACGCTGCAAAATGTTACGCATTTATAAAGCGTCGCGGCTATGTTATTCCGGAAGATGTCCGTGCAGTTGTGCATGATGTTTTACGTCATCGTATCGGAATTACTTATGAAGCGGAAGCTGAAAATATCACCTCGGTTGATATTATCAACAAAATCGTTAATGAAGTTGAAGTTCCATAAAGATTTCCAAAAACCTTAGATCCAATAACCCTAGCGCCTTTGCGCCTTTGTGGCTAATAATATGGAAACAAAAGACCTTCTCAAGAAAGTTCGAAAAATAGAAATTAAAACCCGAAGATTGAGTGATCACATCTTTTCGGGAGAATATCACACGTCTTTTAAAGGTCGTGGGATGACTTTTTCTGAAGTAAGACCCTATCAATATGGAGATGACATTCGATCAATCGATTGGAATGTAACGGCAAGATATAATGAAGCGCATGTCAAAGTTTTTGAAGAAGAACGAGAACTTACGATGATGCTCATGGTTGATATTAGCGGATCTGAGAGCTTTGGAACCAAAAACCAGTTCAAGAAAGACATTGTGACCGAAATTGCTGCGACAATGGCTTTTTCCGCTACGCAAAACAACGATAAAATCGGACTAATTCTATTCTCAGACCAAATCGAATTATATATTCCTCCTAAAAAAGGAAGATCCCACGTTTTAAGGATTATTCGAGAACTAATTGAATTTGAACCAAAAAGCAACAAAACGGATATTGCTCAGGCACTGAAGTTCTTGTCAAGCACGCAAAAAAAGAAAGCAATTGTATTTATGATTTCTGATTTTATGTCAGATGAATATGAACATACCCTAAAAATTGCTTCTAAAAAACATGATATTACTGGAATACGAGTATACGATAATCGCGAAGAGAAAATGCCGAACATCGGAATGGTATCGATGCAAGATGCTGAGACAGGTGCCGTACAATGGGTCAATACAGGTTCCAAATCCGTTCGATTGAATTACGAGAAATACTATCAAGACAAAATCAACTATTTCAAAGAAACTTTTAGCAAATCTGGTTCAGGTGTCGTAAGTACAAGAGTTGACGAAAGTTATGTGACTAAATTATTAGGTTATTTTAAATCAAGATAATAGCCAAATTAGGCGTAAGAATATGAGAAAAATATTTTTTATTGTATCAATTTTACTGATCACTTCGGTTGTTTTTTCACAGCAAAAGCAAGTGCAAACTAGTATTGATACGACGAAGAATAAAATTGGTGCTGAATTTAAGCTTACGATAAGAACTACGGTCGATACAACTGCTAAAGTTGCCTTCCCAAATCCGAAGATTCTCGGCGCATTAGAAGTAATTCAGTCCTATGCCATCGACACCATCAAAAAAGACAGTCGTTACGAGTTAATCAAGAAATATGGCTTGACGCAATTTGATAGCGGAAAGTACAGTATTCCAAGACTTACAATTTTAATCAACAACAAACCATTTTTTTCAGACAGTCTTCGCGTTGAGGTTAACAATGTGGTTGTTGACACTTTAAAGCAAAAACTTTACGACATCAAACCAATTATCGAAGTCAATTCAAGTAAAAGTTGGATTTGGAAATTGGCGCTAATTCTTTTGCTTCTCACCGGAATTGGTGCATTCATCTATTGGTTTATCAAAAACAGACAGAAGAAAAAAATTGAAGAGGAAGTATACAAAACGCCAATAGAAAAGGCAACAAGTCTACTGAATTCTTTAGAGAAAAAGCAATTATGGCAAAAGGGCGAGGTAAAAGCGTATTATAGTGAACTTACAGATATTGCTCGAAATTACATCGAAGAAGCCATTGACGTTCCTGCCATGGAAAGTACTACTTCAGAATTAATTGAAGGATTAAGAAAGGCGTCACAAAAGAAAAAAATGTCGCTGTCACAAGATACGTTAAAGAATCTTGAAAATGTTTTACAGCAAGCAGATTTAGTCAAATTTGCTAAATCAAGACCGCTAGAATTTGAAATTACAGAAGATCGTAAGAAAATTGAACGCGCCATTGTAATTCTTGACAAATCTATTCCGGTCGTGGTTGAAAAAGAAGACGAATTGCTCCTCAACGAATTGCAAAAACAAGAACAAATACGTTTACAGCTGCTAAAGAAACGCAAGAAACGCATCCAACTTTCTATAGGTATTCTTGTTGGGATTGTCGTTTTTACTCTTGCTTTTATGATAACAACCAAAGGATTTACATATGTGAAAGACGTTATCTTGGGCAATACTTCCAAAGAACTTTTGGAAGGCGAGTGGGTTCATAGCGAATATGGAAATCCAAGCGTAACGATTGAAACTCCAATGGTCCTGATGCGAACAGATTTGTCGCAAAGTATGCCAAAAGACGGTATGGCTTTGATAAAAGAAATGCAGACCTTTATCTATGGAAGTTTGATCGCAAAATTTCAAATTGCGGTTTCTACTTTCAAATTTAAGCAAGAAGGTGAGGTAGATTTAGTCAAATCAATCGATGGATCATTACAATTTATGGAGAATCAAGGTGCTCAAAACATGATTGTCAAACAAGAAGAATTCGACACCAAACAAGGCATTAGAGGGCTAAAAGCATACGGAAGCTTTTCTAGAGTAGACAGTTTAACAAAGAGTAGCACCAAGTTTTACTATGAA
>JBIKRP010000006.1:0-17907 GCA_044349145.1 Flavobacterium sp. | reverse complement strand
TGATGATCAAGGGATCGGACATCACTACGGTGGTATTATGGGGATACTTGGTGCCGCAGGAACGGTGTTTTTTGCATTTATTGGTTTCGACGCCGTGAGCACCGCAGCTCAAGAAACCAAAAACCCGAAACGAGATATGCCGATAGGAATATTGGGATCACTTGCGATTTGTACCATTCTGTATATTTTGTTTGCGCATGTTTTAACAGGAGTAGCAACTGTTGAAGATTTTAGAACAGGTGGTAAAGAAGCTTCAGTTGCATTTGCAATTAATAAATACATGATAGGATATGAATGGTTAGCACAGTTCGTAACAGTAGCCATTCTTGCTGGATTTTCTTCCGTAATTTTGGTCATGTTGTTAGGTCAATCAAGGGTTTTTTATGCAATGGGGAAAGATGGTTTGTTGCCAAAAGCATTCGGAGACTTGCATCCTAAATACAAAACACCCTATAAAGCAAATTTAGCAATTCTTGTAATAGTCGGACTATTCGCAGCATTTATCCCTGGTGATATTGTGGGAGATATGACAAGTATTGGAACACTATTCGCTTTCATACTAGTTTGTTTTTCTGTTATTGTTTTACGAAAAACAGAACCGGACATGAAACGTGAATTTAAGACACCATTCGTTCCTTTGATTCCAATTCTCGGCATTGTTGTTTGTTTGGCAATGATTTATGGCCTAGGTTGGACCAACTGGCTAAGATTGTTGCTTTGGCTTGCAATCGGATTAGTAATCTACTTTTTTTATGGCAAGAAACACAGTAAATTAAACAATCCTGAAGAATAGAATTTTTAGAACTTGGCAAAAGGCACTTTTAGTACATTATTACCGAAAGTGCCTTTTTTATTAGACAAAAAATATCCTTTTGAAAATATCGTTAAAAAAGGTTTTTTTACGATATTTGTTACTGTGAAATTGCCTTAAGTTTAAATTTCATTTAAGAAAAAGGCGATGCCATAAGTGACCAATAACAAATAAAGCTCACACTTATGAAAACAAATTGGATGGGTTTAAAAGAGTATCTGCATTTTCTCATGAAGAGAAATCCAGAATGATAGATAGCGTTAAAGCAATTAATTATCTCATCATAACTATAAAATTTTAAATCATGCCAATATATCATAAACTCGGCAATTTTCCCAGCAAGAGACACGTACAGTTCGAAAAGCCAAACGGAGGTTTTTACTACGAACAACTATTCGGGACAGAGGGGTTTAACGGACATTCTTCTAACCTATATCATGTTCACCGCCCAACTCAAGTCAAAGAAATAGTAAAATCGTATTCGGTTGAGCCAAAAATCGCCATAAATAAAAACATAAAATCATTATTGCTAAAAGGATTTGAATTAAAACCAAATGCTGATTTTCTTGAAAGCAGAAAACCGATGTTGGTCAATGGTGATTGTACGATCGGATTAGCGGCTCCACAACAATCGCTTACCAATTATTTCTATAAGAATGCAGATGCAGATGAAATGATTTTCATTCATAAAGGCAAAGGGAAATTACGAACGATGATGGGGAATATTCCATTTGAGTACGGAGATTACCTAATTATTCCTCGTGGGATGATTTACCAAATTGAATTTGATTCTGTCGAAAACCGACTCTTTTATGTAGAATCTTTCGCACCATTTTATACGCCGAAACGCTACAAAAACGAATCTGGACAACACCTTGAGCATGCGCCGTTTTGCGAGCGAGATTTTAAGTTGCCTACTGAACTAGAGACTTATGACGAAAAAGGTGATTTTCTCATCAAGATCAAAAAAGAGGGAATGATTCACGAAGTAGTCTATGCAACGCACCCTTTTGACGTTGTTGGTTGGGACGGCTATAATTTTCCTTACGGATTCTCAATTCATAATTTTGAACCAATTACAGGACGTGTTCACCAACCGCCACCAGTGCATCAAACTTTTGAAACAGCTACTTTTGTAGTGTGCTCTTTTGTGCCTCGATTATACGATTACCATCCAAAGGCAATTCCAGCGCCCTATAACCATAGTAACATCGATAGTGATGAGGTTTTGTATTATGTTGACGGCGATTTCATGTCGCGAAACAACATTGAACAAGGTCATATTACATTGCACCCAAAAGGTATTCCTCATGGTCCAGCACCAGGCGCTATGGAACGCAGTATCGGTCAAACCGAAACGCAAGAATTAGCCGTAATGGTTGATACATTCCGTCCTTTAATGGTAACAGAAGAAGCAATGGGACTAGACGATGGGAAATATTATAAATCTTGGGTTGAATAATATGAAGTAGCAACTTCCTGCTGTTCACTATATCTTTTGTGCTGAACAACCGCACAAAAGGATGCCGTTGCCATCAGGGCTAGGGATCCTAAATAAAAACAACTTTTTTAATTAATTGAAATTCGCTTCCTTAATGTTTATACAGAATATAATTCTTAACAAAAGAAGCTTAAAAAATAAAAATCATGTCAAAACAAGTAACTTCCGTTGAGTACGGACTCGAAAAAATATTCGAAGGAGCACAAGACTTTCTTCCTTTGATGGGAACAGATTACATAGAGTTTTATGTAGGAAACGCCAAACAAGCAGCGCATTTTTACAAAACAGCATTTGGTTTTCAATCATTAGCCTATGCTGGATTGGAAACAGGAGTTCGAGATCGAGCTTCGTATGTTTTGAAGCAAGACAAAATCCGTCTTGTACTAACGACTGCTTTAACAAGTGATTCTACCATTGGTGATCATGTTAAGAAACACGGCGATGGCGTTAAAGTCATTGCGCTTTGGGTAGAAGATGCTAGAAAATCATTTGAAGAAACCACAAAACGTGGGGCAAAGGTTTATATGGAACCAGTGGTCGAAAAGGACGAATATGGTGAAGTGGTTCGAGCGGGAATCTACACTTACGGTGAAACAGTGCATATGTTTGTAGAACGCAAGAACTATAAGGGAACTTTTCTGCCAGGATATGTAGAATGGAAATCGGACTATAATCCAACTTCAGTTGGACTCAAGTATGTAGACCATATGGTGGGAAATGTCGGATGGAATCAAATGAATACGTGGGTGAAATGGTATGAAGAAGTGATGGGGTTTGTCAATTTCCTTTCTTTCGATGACAAACAAATTCACACCGAGTATTCCGCATTGATGAGTAAAGTAATGAGTAATGGAAATGGCAGAATAAAATTTCCAATTAACGAACCAGCAAAAGGAAATAAACGGTCGCAAATTGAAGAGTATTTAGATTTTTATGAAGGTTCGGGTGTGCAGCATATTGCTATTGCAACAGATGATATCATTGCAACTGTAACCGAATTGAGAGCGAGAGGAATCGAGTTCTTGTCGGCTCCGCCACGAGCATATTACGAAGATATTCCTAATCGACTCGGTGAACACATGAAGATGATGCACGAAGATTTAAACATGATTGAAAAGCTAGCGATTATGGTCGATGCAGATGAAGATGGGTATTTACTCCAAATTTTTACCAAACCAGTAGAAGATAGACCAACTTTGTTTTTCGAAATCATTCAGAGAATGGGAGCGAAAGGATTCGGGGCAGGAAATTTTAAAGCACTTTTCGAATCTATTGAAAGAGAACAAGAAAAAAGAGGAACTTTGTAGTGTTTCGTCACTTTTTTTGAATTATTGACAAAATACAACGATGTAGTGATGTCGTTATTGAATATATCTTGTTAAAGTCTGTTTTTTATAGGGATAATACAAAAATAAACTATCTTTGTACCAACAAAAATGAAGGAGTGGTTTCCGGATTTTTTTATATAGATTATTCATAATTTATATTTTTTGGTTGGTTAATAGCATAAAAACTCGGTCATTATTTGACTGAGTTTTTTTGTTTTAATACATTTGGAACAGATATTGTATCTCGGGCCGAAAACAATTCTCCAAAAAAAAATGAAGAAAATTCTAGTATTAGTTCTTGTAGCAACAACCTTTGGTTTTAGTTCGCAGAAAGAAAGAGCTTTTGATGTTGGCGAATGGTTCAAATTCAGGATACATTACGGCCTTGTAAATGCCGGATATGCCACATTAGAAGTAAAAGAAGCGACAATAAATAATAAAAAAGTGTATCACGCAATCGGAAAAGGATACACCACTGGCTTATCTAGGTTTTTTTTCAGGGTTGACGATCTTTACGAAAGTTATTTCGACAAGGAAACGGGTAATTCGTATCAATTTGTACGAAAAATAAACGAAGGTGGTTATACAAAAAATCAAGAAGGTTTTGTGAATCAAGAAACAAATAAAATTTTAGTCAAAGATTACAAAAATAGAACAGAAAAAACCTTTCCTTTTCCGCCTCATACGCAAGACATCGTCTCTACTTTTTATTACCTTAGAAATTACCCGTCGGTCGACAAATTAAAAATCGGCGAATCGATTGCACTTGATATGTTTTTTGATAATGAATCTACAAAATTCAAATTAAAATTTCTAGGTTATGAAGACATCGAAACTAAATTCGGGATAGTTTCGACAATGATTTTTAGACCTTTGGTTCAGTCCGGAAGAGTCTTTAAAGAGGAAGAAAGTTTAACAGTTTGGATTTCAAACGATGACAATAAATTACCCCTACGTATAAAAGCAAGCCTAGCAGTTGGGTCAATTAAAGCAGATTTGGACGGCTTCAAAGGACTGAAATACACATTTAAAGTAAAAGCAAAACCCTAATGGAGATTAACAATAATACTCAAGAAATCTTAGATAATTTAGAAGATAAGTTTGAAGCAATCAATCAAAAAACAGCAACGCATCTCGAGGGGTTGCTGTGGGCAAAACCAATAACCTATTGGGATTATATACAAACAGATGCCCTGCTAAATCTTCAAATTCAAAGAACCACATTGCCCGATGAAATGGTATTCATCATGTATCATCAAGTTAATGAATTACTTTTCAAAATGATTCTTTGGGAAATAAACCAAATATCTAACCACCAAAAGCCCCAAACAGCGTTTTTTACTGAAAGACTCATGCGTATTAGTCGTTATTTTGATATGCTTACCACTTCTTTTGACATTATGGGAGACGGAATGGAAGTAGCACAATACATGAAGTTTAGAAATACCTTAACGCCAGCAAGTGGTTTCCAAAGCGCACAATATCGATTAATCGAATTTGCTTCCACCGACTTGATTAACCTTATCGATTACCGCTTTCGAGCGACAATAGATCGAAATACACCCTATGAACATGCTTTTGAACATCTATATTGGCAAGCGGCCGGAAAAGATCATGAAACAGGAGAAAAATCATTCTTAATTCTAGAATTTGAAAGAAAGTATAAAAGCTTATTTCTAAGAGAAATGGAGCATTTCAACACAATCAATTTGTGGCAGAAATTTAAACAGCTTCCTGAATTAGATCAAGAAAATCCTGCTCTTATCAAAGCAATGCGACATTATGATCACACCGTAAATATTACTTGGGTAATGGGTCATCTCAACGCGGCTAAGAAATACATTGAAAGCGGCCAAGGAACTGGCGAAGCGACCGGTGGAAGCGACTGGAAAAAATACATGCACCCAAAATATCAAAGAAGAATTTTCTTCCCAGAATTATGGTCTGAGGAGGAATTGAAAAACTGGGGCGCTGAATCTTAAATCACACAAATTTAATATTTTGACAAGAATATTTCTTCTAGGTTTTCTAATAATAACATTGTTTTCCTGCAAAAAGTCGGGAGATGAAGTTGTATTTGAAGAAAGCAAACCTATTCCAATTGTAGAAAAATTTGGATTCAAATACAATGATTTTAATGTCTCCAATGATACCATTCAAAGCGGTGACACATTCGGAAGTATCGTAGATCAACAAAACTTAGGTGATCTAAAAGTATATGATATCATCGAGAAAGTGAAAGACAGTTTTGATGTCAGAATCATGAGAATAGGGAAACCATATACACTTTTTAGATCTAAGGACCGAAATAAAAAATTACAAGCTTTTGTATATCAACCTGACAAAGGAAGTTATTATGTCATCGACTTCAGAGATTCTGTTAAGGTGTACAAGAGAACTAGACCGGTAACTTTTAAAAGAAAAACTATTGCCGGCAGCCTTAACGGTTCGTTGTCGGAGGCCATTGAAAAAGAAGGGGTTGATCCTGCTTTAGCGAGTAAAATTACCAAGATTTACGCTTGGTCAATAGATTTCTTCAAACTCAAAAGAGGCGACAAATTTGGAATCACTTTCACGGAAAGATTTATTGACGACACGATTTACGACGGAGTTGATAGCTTAAAAGCAGCCTTTTTTGAATACAAAGGAAAAACAATTTATGCGTTCCCTTTTGAACAAAATGAAGGATCAGGAAAATTAGAATATTTTGATGATGAAGGAAAAGCACTCAAAAACTTTTTCCTTAAAGCGCCTCTGAAGTATGTCAATATAACGTCTCGCTTTGCAAAAACACGTTTTCACCCTGTTCAAATGATTTGGAAAGCGCACAAGGGAACGGATTACGCTGCACCAACAGGCACGCCTATCATGACTACAGCATCTGGAGTAGTTGAACAAACCGGATTTACCGCAGGGAACGGGAATTTCGTCAAAGTCAAACACGATCGCACCTATTCGACACAATATCTACATATGTCCAAAATACTAGTGCGTCGTGGACAAAGAGTGAATCAGGGAGATGTCATTGGGAAAGTCGGAAGTACTGGTTTAGCTACAGGACCTCATGTTTGCTATCGATTTTGGAAAAATGGAGCACAAGTCGATGCTTTGCGATTAAAATTGCCCAATTCAGAACCGATGGACAAACGAAATTTACCTCGTTTTCTAACCCAAATGAAACCGTTAAAAAGAGAATTGGATAGTGTTGCGCGTATCAAAACAAAGAAATGATCTTAGGCAGCTATTTCCAGCTATCCATTTCAACTTTTTGTCAAAACAAGTTATTTTTTGGATGTAAAAGGAGTTCCTTTGGTCACTCTTTTACCTCCAAAAATAAAATTGTTTTTTCCAGCAAAGTTTCCATTACTATCTGGGCTAATTGTTAACCGTTTATTTACAAACATAATTGTAAATTTGCACGTCAAATAAAACAAAAGAAAAATGGCATTAAACCAAATTAATCCAACATCTACGCCCGCTTGGCACAAACTAAAAGCACATTTTGGAACCATGGAACACAATTCTATGAAAGAAATGTTTCAAAATGATACGACAAGAACAAAACAATTTCATATTCAATGGAATGATTTCGTGGTTGATTTTTCAAAAAACAATATCACGAAGGAAACTGTTAGTTTGTTGCTGGAGTTAGCTCATGAAATGCAGCTAAAAGAGGCTGTGTCTAAATATTTTGATGGCGATATCATCAATCAAACGGAAAATAGAGCGGTACTTCACACTGCTTTGCGTTCACCTGACACCGCCGTCATTAAGGTTGATGGGATGAATGTGATTCCTGAGATTTTTGAAGTTAAAAAAAACATCAGAAAATTCACCGACGAAGTTATTAGCGGAGTCCGAAAAGGTTATACAGGTAAGCCTTTTACAGATATTGTAAATATTGGAATTGGAGGATCTGATTTAGGACCAGCGATGGTTGTAGAAGCGTTGCAGTATTATAAAAACCATCTTAATGTTCATTTTGTCTCTAATGTTGATGGAGACCACGTTCATGAAATTCTTAAGAAAATAAATCCTGAAACGACGCTTTTCGTTATTGTTTCAAAAACTTTTACTACGCAAGAGACTTTAACGAATTCAGAAACCATCCGAAAATGGTTCTTACAATCGGCAAAACAAGGAGATGTTGCAAAACACTTTGTCGCAGTATCTACGAACATTAAGAATGTAACCGAATTCGGAATCGATGTAAACAATGTTTTCCCAATGTGGGATTGGGTTGGCGGTAGATTTTCATTGTGGAGCGCTGTCGGATTATCGATTAGTTTGGCGGTTGGATTTGATAATTTTGAGGCATTATTGAAAGGCGCAAATAAAATGGATGAACATTTCAAAACAAGTAATTTTGAAGACAATATTCCTGTTATTCTTGCGCTCTTAAGTATTTGGTATAATAACTTTTTTGGAGCTGAAAGTGAGGCTCTAATCCCATACACGCAATATTTGCAAAAACTAGCTCCGTACCTCCAACAAGGGATTATGGAAAGTAATGGCAAAAGTATTGGGCGAGATGGGCAACGCGTAAATTATCAAACAGGAACTATCATTTGGGGTGAACCAGGAACCAATTCACAACACGCCTTTTTTCAGTTAATTCATCAAGGCACGAAACTAATTCCAACCGACTTCATCGGTTTTGTGGAGCCGTTGTATGGAGATAAAGACCATCATAATAAATTGATGTCGAATTTTTTCGCACAAACAGAAGCACTTCTCAATGGCAAAACTGAAGCGCAAGTCCAAGCGGAGTTTGATAAGCAAGGTGTTTCAAAAGAAAAAGCACCGTATTTATTGCCTTTCAAAGTTTTTGAGGGTAATAAACCAACAAACACCATTTTGATCAATAAACTAACACCGGAGTCGTTAGGCTCTTTAGTTGCTCTTTATGAACATAAGATCTTTGTGCAAGGAGTAGTATGGAACATTTTTAGTTACGATCAATGGGGAGTTGAACTAGGAAAACAATTAGCAAATTCCATTCTAGACGAAATCAATTCCAAGACAATAAACCAACATGATTCTTCGACCACGTTTTTATTAGAGCATTTTTTGAATAAGTAAAAAATCTGTAGTCGATCATATAAAAATCCGTAAGAAGAGCAAGTATTTTTTTACGGTTTTTATGTATATTTGAATTCCTAAAAATTAAAGAAATGTACGAAATTCTTCAGAAAGCGCATTCAGGATGGGCGTATTTAGTGTTAATAGCTTTATTTATTGCAATATTGAATTCCATTATTGGAATGAACTCCAAGAAAGAATTTGAGCCGAAAGATAAAAGATTTGCGCTTTTAGCATTGATTGCAACACATTTACAATTAGTTTTCGGTCTGATATTGTATCTAGTTTCACCACTCGGATTAGCTTCTTTTGGACAAATGAGTGATAGCGAACTACGTTTAACATCGTTAGAGCATCCTTTAGTCAACCTTATTGCAATCGCATTAATTACAGTTGGCTGGTCAAAGCACAAAAAAAGGGAAGAAAATCACGCCAAATTCAAAGCAATAGCCATTTTTTATGGTATTGGATTACTTTTAATATTGTCCAGAATACCATGGGCATTGTGGTTTTAATAGCGCATAATTTTAATTTTGATCCTTATCAATACTCTAAGAGTATTAAATCAGTCTTACATGAGAAAAGCATTATATATGTTCTTAATATTGGGTTTTGTAACTCTTGGCAGTGCACAATCTAGTCCCAAGAAAAAGGGTAAGGCACCAGTACTAAAGGATACAATTTCAATCGAAAATCCTGCGACAGTGCAACCAGAGATTATTTTTAACGATACCGTAATTGCTGTCAAAGGCAAATTTAGAATATACAAAAAAAGCGCACATGCTTCATATTATGCAGATAAATTCAATGGTAGAAAGACTGCTAGCGGGAAAAAATTCAGCAACAAAAAATATACTGCTGCACACCGGAAATTGCCTTTTGGTACAATCGTAAGAGTTACCAATGAAGCCAATGGTCAGTGTGTTTTAGTCGAAATTACTGACCGTGGACCTTTCTCAAGAGGAAGAGAAATTGATCTTTCAAAGCGTGCCTTTATGGAAATCGCTAGCAATAAGAATAGCGGAAGTATTTTGGTTAAAATTGAAGTAGACAACTAAATTCTTACCATTTTGAAAAAGGCTTTTTGCTTAAATATGCATTATAGTATCTTTTGTCAGCGGTAACTTCTTCTCCGAGCCAATGGGGTTTTTCAAAGTGCTCATTCTCGTTAGTAAGTTCGATTTCTGCTACGACTAACCCGTCATTTTCTCCAGAAAACACATCTACTTCAAAAGTGTGTTTTGCGAATATAACCTCATAGCGTGTTTTTGTTATTATATTTTCTTCGCATAAGGCAAGCAATGGTTTTGCTTCCAAAAGTGAAATTTCTGTTTCCCATTCAAATCGAGTAGTTCCAGTTTTGTTTCCTTTGCCCTTAATAGTCAAGAAACCACTTTCTCCTTTAATTCTAATGCGGACAGTCCTTTCTGGGTGTGAATTGAGATAGCCTTGGGCAATTTGATGTTTGTGCGTTGCCAATGTTTTAAAATCGTCATTCAACACTAAAAATTTTCTTTCAATTTCAACCATAGTTATTTATCTATTGAACCAAAGATACAGTATTATTTTAGTAAGATGAAGCACATTATAATGGAACTCTAGCTAAATTTGTTTAATGACACAAGTACTCCAAAACAGAAAAATTATCCATGTTGATATGGATGCGTTTTATGCTTCTGTCGAGCAAATGGACAATCCCTTGCTTCGGGGAAAACCCATTGCTGTTGGAGGAGGAGAGCGTCGAGGTGTTGTTGCGGCGGCTAGTTATGAAGCTAGAAAATTTGGAGTGCGAAGCGCAATTAGTGGATATTTGGCTAAGAAGAATTGTCCTGAACTAATATTTGTAAAACCGCGCTTTGATCGTTACAAAGAGATTTCAAATAAGATTCGAAAAATATTTTACGACTATACCGATTTGGTGGAGCCGCTTTCTTTAGACGAAGCTTATTTGGATGTGACTCAAAATAAAAAAGGGAATCCAAGCGCCACACTTATTGCACAAGAGATCAGAAAGCGGATTTACAGCGAGGTAGGACTAACTGCGTCTGCTGGTATTTCGGTTAATAAATTTGTGGCTAAAATAGCGTCCGATTACAATAAACCGAACGGACAAACAACGGTGAATCCAGATGAAGTTTTAACGTTTTTAGAGGAATTGCCGATTCGAAAGTTCTATGGAGTCGGTAAGGTAACCACTGAAAAAATGTACCAGTTAGGGATCTTTACAGGTTTAGATTTAAAGAGTAAATCGCTTGATTTTTTGGAAAATCACTTTGGGAAATCGGGTGCTTTCTACTATGATGTCGTGAGAGGAATTCACCTTGGTGAAGTTAAATCGGAACGAGTTGCAAAATCTGTTGCTGCAGAGCATACTTTTGATGAAAATTTATCGTCGGAGATTTTCATGTTGGAGAAACTAGAGGGAATTGCTGGGGAATTGGAACGCAGATTAAAAAAGCATAATATAGCAGGGAAAACGGTGACTTTGAAGATAAAATACAGTGATTTTACATTGCAAACAAGAAGTAAAACCGTACCTTATTTTATCGCAGACAAAGCGCTATTACTAGAAACAAGTAAAGAATTGTTATTTCAAGAGCGTATGAAAGAATCTGTAAGATTGCTTGGAATCTCACTAAATAATCTAAACACAGAAATTAAAAAGGCGGTTGTGGTACAATTGCGATTTGACTTCTAGTTCAAACAAAAAAGCCTTCATTTTTTGATATTGAAGGCTTTGAACTAAAAACATTTTGTTTCTATTTTTCTATTTCGGAAACTCTTAAAGTATTCACCATTCCTCTTTCAGCAACAGGCATCGCTGCTAAATTGATAAGAAAATCTCCCTTATCTACAAACCCTCTGTCACGCGCCATTTGGTTGACGTCAGTAACCGTGTCATCAGTGCTCACGTGTTTGTCATAGTAAAACGACCGAACTCCCCATAATAAGTTCAATTGTGTTAAAATTCTCTTGTTAGAAGTAAAAACTAGGATGTGCGCCGACGGTCTCCAAGCCGAAATTTGAAATGCCGTATAGCCACTATTGGTCAATGTGCAGATTGCTTTTGCCTTAATAACATTTGCCATCATCGCGGCGTGATGACAAATTGATTTTGTAATAAATCTCTTGGTTCGTACTTGCGGGGTATTTTGTGGCACTTGAATTAAAGGAGAATCTTCAACAGCAGAGATGATTTGGGTCATTTTTTCGATTACTTGAACAGGATAATTTCCAACAGAAGTTTCTCCGGAAAGCATAACCGCATCTGCACCATCCATCACGGAGTTAGCAACATCGTTTACCTCTGCTCTAGTTGGCGTTAGACTCGTAATCATCGTTTCCATCATTTGAGTAGCAATAATTACCGGAATTCGCGCGGTTTTTGCTCTGTTTACTAATTTTTTCTGAATAAGTGGCACCTCATGGGCAGGAACTTCTACTCCTAAGTCACCTCTAGCAACCATCAATCCGTCACAATATGCAACGATTTTGTCAATATTTGCCACACCTTCAGGCTTCTCTATCTTTGCAATAATTGGAATTTTGTGGTCAGAATGTTTAGAAATTAATTCTTGCAATTCCATCAAATCTTCAGAAGTTCTTACAAACGAAAGAGCAATCCAATCTACTTTTTGTTCAATAGCAAAAATCGCATCTTTAATATCTTTCTTCGTTAATGCTGGCAAAGACACTTTTGTGTTTGGTAGATTTACTCCTTTCTTAGATTTTAATGGCCCGCCTTGAATTACCCGACAAACAACTTCTGTTTTCTTATCGGTTTCTACAGCTTCAAAAATTAATTTTCCGTCATCTAGCAGAATTCTTTCACCTGGATTAACGTCTTTTGGAAACTCTTTGTAGTTCATATAAACTCTTTGTGCAGTTCCAGGAACGTCTTCGGCAGTTTGAAAAGTAATTAGGTCGCCATCGTTTACAACAACATCTTCCTTCATCACGCCTACGCGAAGTTTTGGACCTTGTAAGTCCCCTAAAATTGCTGTAGTATATCCAAATTCATCATTCAACCCTCTAATCAAATTGATTTTTTCTTTTACATCTTCATAGTCAGCATGTGAAAAATTGACACGAAACACGTTAACTCCAGCATCAATCATGCTCTTCATTACTTCTCTTGTACTGCAAGCTGGACCGAGCGTGGCTACAATTTTAGTTTTCTTGTTTGTTGGCATTGTTATTAAAAAATTAAATTGTTTTTTGATTTAATATTTTCAGGAATTAAGGAATAAACAGCCGAAATCCGTTCTATTTGTTTCAATTGGTCAACTATTTTTTCAACGTGTAACTCATTGCAATTATTTTCAATCTTCAAAAAATAATCCACTTTCTTATGTTCTGAGATGAGATAAACTTTCCTAGAAATCACATCTGAGCTATTCAAGAAGAGATTTTGCTTGGTGTTTTTTTGAGTTAAATAGATGTCGTTTTTATTTTGAATGAGACACCATTTACGTTCTGTATTTTCCTCTTCAAAAGTAAATTTCGAAAAAAAAGCATCGCCCTCTTTGACGGATACGGCTACTTCCTCCTTATTTTTACTTAAGATAATTGGCAAATTCTGATTAATAAAATAGGCCAGCCGGAAATCATCTAAAGGACTGTGAATGGCGATTAGTTCATAATCAACTTCATCAAATTCTTCCAAATGCAATTTTAAGACTGCCATTTATGAAACAAATTAAGTCGTAAATATAGCACTTCTTATTGATAAAAATCATTCAAAAGTGCCATCTTGATTCTAATTTAATAACGAAATCGATATAGTTTAACGAAATTTTTATTTTGCGTCTATTTTGTTTTGAAGTGCAAAATAAGTTCGCTGAGACGCTTTTTCTTCCGCTTTCTTTTTTGATGTTGCTCTAGCCTTTGCTATAATTTTATTATCAATGCTTAGTCTTACGCCAAATAACCGCTCTCCAGTTATTCCGTTATCTTCAAAAACGTCATAATTGAATGATTTTTTCTCTTTTTGACACCATTCGATAACTAAACTCTTATAGCTGATTACTTTGCCTTCTAGTTTGGCAATGTCAACGTACGGGACAATCACTTTCTTTTGAATAAATTTCTCGCAAAAATCATATCCCAGATCCAGATAAATTGCGCCAATTAGCGCCTCAAAGACATTGCCATGAATGTTTTCTCCGAAATGGGCAGAAGGAACTTTGCTTTCTATAAAATCGATCAAATTTAAATCCCTACCCAACTCGTTTAAGTGTTCGCGACTGACAATTTTGGAGCGCATTTTAGTTAGGTATCCTTCGTCTCCTGCTGGAGCTTTATTATATAGATGTGCTGCGATGACTGCGCTTAACATTGCATCGCCCAAAAATTCCAATCTCTCGTAGTTAATTGCGTTTCCTTGGGAATCTAATTTATTTGATGACCGATGGGTAAAAGCCTTCTCGTAAAACGAAATATCTTTAAGAGGAAACCCCAATATTTTCTCAATTGCCGTAAAAAAAATCCCGTCATCAGTAGAACGGGAATTTTTAAAAAGTTTATGAAGAATATTTCTCAAGATTAGTTTTCTAATTTTTTAAATAAAACACATGCGTTGTGTCCACCAAAACCAAAAGTATTACTCATCGCTACATTTACTTCTCTTTTTTGAGCTTTGTTTAGCGTAAGGTTCAGACTTGGGTCAATATTTTCGTCGACAACAGTATGATTGATAGTCGGAGGAACAATTCCATGCTTCATCGCTAAAATCGAAGCGATGGCCTCGATTGCGCCGGCTGCACCTAAAAGATGACCAGTCATTGATTTTGTAGAATTTATATTTATGTTCTTCGCGTGATTGCCAAAAACAGCTGTAATTGCTTTCAATTCTGCAACGTCTCCCAAAGGTGTTGAAGTTCCGTGTGTATTAATATGATCTACTTGCTCTGGTTTCATTCCAGCGTCACGTAAAGTATTTTCCATAACGGCTATCACCCCAATTCCTTCTGGATGTGGGGCGGTTAAGTGATAAGCGTCTGAAGACATTCCTCCACCGCCTATTTCACAATATATTTTAGCTCCGCGTGCTTTAGCATGTTCGTATTCTTCAAGGACTAATGCGCCAGCGCCTTCGCCTAGTACAAAACCATCGCGTGTTGCATCAAAAGGTCTTGAGGCACTTTCTGGACTTTCATTTCTTGTAGATAATGCTTGCATAGAATTGAATCCTCCCATACCTGCAATAGTCACAGCTGCTTCTGAGCCACCGGAAATGATAACATCACACATTCCAAGACGGATATAATTAAAAGCATCAATCAAAGCATTTGCAGATGAAGCGCAAGCTGAAACGGTTGTATAATTAGGACCCATAAAGCCATTTCTCATCGAAATATGAGCTGGTGCAATATCGGCAATCATTTTAGGGATAAAGAAAGGGTTAAATCTTGGAGTTCCGTCACCACTAGCATAACTGATGACTTCTTCTTGAAAAGTTTCTAATCCACCAATTCCGGCTCCCCAAATAACACCTACTCTATGTTTATTGACATTGTCTGCAGTTATACCTGCGTCGTTTATGGCTTCTTCACTAGCAGCTACAGCGTACTGTGCGAATTTATCCATTCTTCGAGCTTCTTTGCGGTCCATAAAATCTTCTATATTGAAGTTCTTTATTTCGCACGCAAATTTTGTTTTATGTTTTTCGGTATCATAGTAAGTAATGGGAGCAGCACCGCTTTTACCACTTACTAGAGCGTCCCAGTATTCCTGAATGTTATTTCCAATTGGGGTAAGTGCGCCTAAACCTGTTACTACAACTCGTTTTAACACCATAATGTTGATTTTGTTGATTTGATTTTAAACAAAGAATACCCAAATATTTCTTCATGTATAAATCATAAAAGAGACATGGGTATTTTCTATACTTTTTGATTGAATTTCAATCAATGATTTACGTTAAAAAACAATAACACCCGTAAAAAAGATACGGGTGTAATAGTTATTATTTTTTAGCTTCTTCGATGTAAGAAATAGCTTGACCAACAGTAGCGATGTTTTCTGCTTGGTCGTCTGGAATTTGAATATCAAATTCTTTTTCGAACTCCATAATAAGCTCAACAGTGTCTAACGAATCAGCCCCTAAATCATTAGTGAAGCTAGCTTCTGTTACAACTTCGTTTTCGTCAACGCCTAATTTGTCTACGATAATCGCTTTAACTCTTGATGCAATGTCTGACATAATCTTTAATTTTAGAATTTAATTTGTTGGCAAAAATAAAAAACTTTATTTTAAAACCACGATTTAGTTAATAAATGTGCAAACGAATTTAAAAAAATAATTTCACAAAGGGGATTTAATTCCTTTATTTATCATTTATTATTCTTTTTTTTGTGACGTCTATCGATTCAAACATGAAAAAAATTGTGCTATTTGCCTCGGGTTCGGGTTCTAATGCAGAGAAAATTATGCAATACGGAAGTACTAAATCTACATTTGAAGTGATGTGTGTTTTTTGCAATAATCCGAAAGCAATGGTATTAGAACGTGCTTTACATAATAATGTTCCTACAGTGATATTTTCTAAAGATGATTTGAACTCGGGAGTACTTATCAGTAAATTACGATCAATGAATCCTGATTTAATTGTATTAGCGGGTTTTTTGCTTCAACTCCCGACATCGCTAATTGAAGCTTTTCCCAACAAAATCGTCAATATTCACCCTGCATTACTGCCAAAATATGGAGGAAAGGGAATGTATGGCCAATTTGTGCATCAAGCCGTTTTAGATAACGATGAAAAAGAGACTGGGATTACAATTCATTTTGTCAACGAACATTATGACGAAGGTGAAGTGATTTTTCAAAAATCTATTGGAGTAGATGATTGTACAACGGCCGAAGAAATTGCAACTAAAGTACGCGCGCTCGAGCACGAATTTTATCCGAAGGTAATCGAACAAGTTTTAACACATTAATAATTAGTTGTCTACATTTCACGAAGTACATATTTACACCGACGGAGCAGCCAAGGGAAATCCCGGAAATGGCGGCTATGGCGTTGTTATGGAATGGGTTGGAAAGTCTTATCAAAAAGAATTTTTCGAAGGATTTAGATTAACGACCAACAATCGTATGGAGTTATTGGCTGTGATTGTGGGCTTGGAAAAATTAAAAAATCTAAACACAAGAGTTTTAGTAATCTCTGATTCCAAATATGTTGTGGATGCCGTTGAAAAAAAATGGGTTTTTGGTTGGGAGAAAAAAGGATTTGCAGGAAAGAAAAACCCAGATTTGTGGAAACGTTTTCTTTTAATTTACCGGAAACACCAAGTTGATTTCAAATGGATTAAAGGACATAATAACCACCGTCAAAATGAAAGATGTGATGAATTGGCGGTAATGGCATCTTTGCAAAAGGAGCTTTCTACTGATGAATTTTATGAAAAAACAGACGCAAAACTTTTGTAAAAACATTATATTTTCCGCTTTGTAACTTTCAAAGTTATAAACTACCTTTGGGCCTTAATTTCAAATACAGCAGATGAATAAATTATTGATTGTTGGAACGGTTGCTTTCGACGCTATTGAAACACCTTTTGGGAAAACAGATAAAATATTAGGTGGTGCAGGAACTTTCATCGGATTGTCTGCCTCCCATTTCAACTTACAATCGGCAATTGTTTCTGTGGTTGGAGATGACTTTCCTCAAGAGTATTTAGATTTATTGACTGCGAGAAACATCGATATTTCAGGACTCGAAGTAGTTAAAGGAGGGAAAACATTTTTCTGGAGCGGAAGATATCATAATGATTTAAATTCACGTGATACACTCGTAACAGAGCTCAATACACTCGCAGACTTTCAACCTAAAGTGCCAGAGACCTTTAAAGATGCAGATGTTGTCATGTTGGGAAACCTTCATCCTTTGGTGCAGAGTAGTGTCTTGGATCAAATGACAAAACAACCAAAACTAGTTGTCTTAGACACCATGAATTTTTGGATGGATTGTGCATTACCTGAATTGTTGAGCGTAATCAAGCGCGTTGACGTCATAACAATCAATGATGAAGAGGCTCGTCAATTGTCTGGAGAATATTCTTTAGTGAAAGCGGCAGCAAAAATCCATACCATGGGACCTAAATATGTAGTTATTAAAAAAGGCGAGCACGGAGCGCTTTTATTTAATAATAAAGACATCTTCTTTGCGCCTGCATTACCT
>JBIKRP010000164.1:0-5317 GCA_044349145.1 Flavobacterium sp. | reverse complement strand
CTTTTGAATCTCTCCCTTATCAATAAAAAAGGTACTTTTGCTGAAATGGTTAAAACGGTTTAGTTTTACTTTTTAAGCAGACATGATAAGAAATACGGTATATTCTATTCAGAAAATAAAACAAAAACTTCAGGTTAGAAAACCTTGGGACAATGTTATTATTTTTGCTTTGAATATCCTGATTGCGATTCCCATCTTTATCATTATTCATCAGAACATTATCGATCCAAATTGGTATTTTCAATTAGACCGTATTTTTCTTTTTATTCTAATTTTAGGAATCATTCAATTGGTCTTGCGGTTGATGCGCACCATCATTATCGTGTGTATTGGTTTGTATTGTATTGCGTTGGTTTATGGCACTTTCTCAGGAGAATATGGTTTCAGAAGTATCATCGAGGATTACCAATATATGGTCTATGCGATGAATGATAGTCCAAATCCACAAGATCTTATCATTTCAAAATTGCTTCCTTTTCCAAACAAATCAAAAATTATTGATGCGATAGAATATGAAAATTCGAAAGTTCGAGATTTTTCATTGATGGCTACCAATAAAGATTTTAAGGACATTCGTGGCTACGCCAATTACAGAACAATTATTCAATGTTTTGCGGTATTTAAGGAAATAAATTCGAGATGGAATTACGTAAATGACCCGAAAGGAAAAGATTATATTGCCAAAGCGACGGAATCATTGCGCTATCTTTCTGGCGACTGTGACGACCATTCAATCTTGATGGCGGCGTGTGTAAAATCGATTGGAGGAACACCGAGATTGATTCATACTGGCGGTCATATTTATCCTGAAATCTTAATTGGAAAGAAAGCCGATTTGGAGATTATCAATTTCTTAATCAAAAAAGTGCTTTTCATTGAGGAAAGTAAGGGAAAAACCATTCATTATCATATTGATGAGCGTAATCAGATTTGGCTCAATCTTGATTATACAGCCACTTATCCTGGAGGGCCATTTATGTCTGAAGAAATTTTAGGTGCATTGACCTTCAACTAGTCAGATTGTCGACCTTTATATTCATTTGGATTTTATATATTAGCCAAGTTAATTCAATTTG
Source organism: Flavobacterium sp. (assembly GCA_044349145.1). Taxonomy (GTDB): domain Bacteria; phylum Bacteroidota; class Bacteroidia; order Flavobacteriales; family Flavobacteriaceae; genus Flavobacterium. Next base: position 4,241 of record JBIKRP010000164.1, on the reverse strand, counting down.
ATAAGATGAAGAAATTACTGCTGTTATTTTTGCTTAGCTTTCAGTTTATGCAAGCACAAGATTCCATTCCAAAGTCGACGCTTTACAACAAGAAAAACGAAATTCGCGTTGATGTTTTAGCCACTGCACTTACCAGACTAAACATTACGTACGAGCGTTTTTTAGACAAGAAATACTCGATTGGTATTAGTTGTATTTACTCTAACAACAATAAACTGCGAGACGATTTTGACGCAGGTAATATCAATAATTTTACGAAGTATGAAATCATTCCTTTTGTTAGATATAATTTATCGCAAGGTCAGCGAAGTTTCTATTTTGCTGAAATCTTTGCCGATATCAATGGTGGTGATTTTAGAGAAATTGTGCTCTTAACGGATGCGGCAAACAATAATTATTATGCCGTTGAAAAAAGCAATTTTACAGATGTCGCGATGGGAGCCGCTGTGGGATACAAATATTATATTAAAGATCAATTTGGTATCGAGTTTTTAGTAGGTTTTGGTTCTAATCTATTCAATAAGACGAAAAGTCTTGATATTGTCTCGAGAGTTGGTTTAGGAGTTAGTTACAGATTTTAAAAATAGTTTATGAAAACGATACAATACTTTTTCTTTGTTGCTTTGGCTACGGTTTTAATGGCAGCAGATTGCTCAAATAAAGACAGCGAATTTTATAATGATGTGTTTGTTACCTATGATCCCGATGATAAATTGCCTAATTTGGTTACAATAGAACGATCTGCTTCGCCTGAAGTGCAAGTATCTATAACTGCAGCGATACCAAGATTTTTGCCAGTGTCGAATATTCCGAATCCGTTAGATATTTTTAAAACAACTGGCGGTGCTACAAGGATGACATTCTCTTTTGAGTTAGAAAAAGAAAATACAGACGGGACCTGGGACTTTATCGAGTTTTTGCCTACAAATTTATCAACGTTTCCGGGAGAATCACAGGTCGGATCTTTCGTTTTGGCGCAATGTATTTATAATGGAACAAACCTTTATGATTATGAAGCGAGTATTAAAGGGCTCTCATCCGGAAATTATCGTTTGAGTTTCGGATATAATAGCTTTGATACAAACTTAATTGAGTTTCGATCAGAAAGTGTTGGCAATAATTTATCTCTAAATATAGAGTCTTCTGCAGCGTCAATTTTGGATGGTAATGGCTACTATAAATTTACAGTTAAACCGTAAACCAAACTATTGACTCCTTGTGGTGAGATTGCAAATAAACATTGGTTGCGCTAAAATGTTTGTTTCCGAACCATTTTCCCTGGTTGGCGCTTAAAGGTGACGGATGGCCACTGGTCAAAACCAAATGCTTGTTTTGGTCTATTTTGGCTCCTTTTTTCTGAGCGAAACCACCCCACAATAGGAAAACGATGTGCTCTCTTTCGATTGCAATTTTCTCGATTACAGCATCGGTAAACCGCTGCCACGAAAAATTCTTATGACTATTGGGTTGATCCTTTCGTACCGTTAATGTGGTATTCAAAAGTAAAACGCCTTGTGTGGCCCAATGTTCCAAATTACCAGAGTTGGGTTGCAAAATGGTATCAAAATCAGCACTTATTTCTCTAAAGATATTTCGAAGCGAAGGAGGAATTGCAATTCCATTATTCACCGAAAAGCACAAACCATTGGCTTCTCCCGTGCCATGATAAGGATCTTGCCCTAATATTACCACTTTCAAATTGTCTAAACTACATTTTTCAAAGGCTGCAAAAATGAGTTCTTTTGGAGGAAAGCAAATACTTTCTTGGTACTCCTTTTCCACCGCACGCTGCAATTCTAGAAAATAGTTTTTTTGTGTTTCGGCTTGTAAAAAATGTTGCCAAGATTGAGGAATTTCCATGGTTTGTATTTCTAGCAAAGTTCGTAAAGATTTTCATAAACTCGACAAAAACGTGATGGAATTACGCCGTGAACTTTGTAACTTTGACTCCTTGCAACTGAAAAAAGAAAATGATTAGTATCACCCCAAAAACCTTACAAGATTTACAGTTTCCGACCGTTTTAGAATCGTTGTCGTCACTTTGCAATACCGACATTGGCAAACAGAAATCTTTGGCAATTGTTCCTTTTAAAGAAAAAGAACTTTTGATGAGTGCCTTGCTACAAACTTCGGAATACTTGTCTTCTTTTCAAAATAACAATGCAATTCCCAATCACGGTTTTGATGCCATAACCAATGAAATTAGGTTCCTTGGCATCGAAGATAGTTTCCTCGAACTCTCAAGTTTTAGAAAGATTGCATCGATGTCGGAGACGACCAATACGATGTTGCTATTTCTAAAGAAATTTGAAGAGTATTATCCAAATCTCTATGCAAAATCTTCTTCAATAGAAATCACTAAAGTCATCGTGAGTCTTATTGATGATGTCGTTGACAAGTATGGCGAGATCAAAGACAACGCCTCTCCAGACTTACTGGATATTAGAAGAAGCATGAATGCTGTGCGAGGCAAAGTCAATCAAAGTTTTGGTATCGCTTTAACGCAATATAATGGTCTGGGTTACTTGGATGAAATCCGAGAAAGTTTTGTGCAGAATCGTCGGGTTCTTGCTGTTTTGGCAATGTATAGACGTAAAGTGAAAGGCTCTATTTTAGGAAGTTCCAAAACTGGTAGCATTGCGTATATCGAGCCCGAAACAACGTTGCAATATTCTCGCGAATTGAGCAATTTAGAGTACGAGGAAAAAGAGGAAATCACTCGAATTCTGAAACAGTTGACCAACAGCATTCGTGCTTTTTTACCATTGTTGATTCAATATCAAGAGTTCTTAAGTGATATCGATGTAGTCGCTGCTAAAGCAAAATATGCGCTACGTACTAATTCAATTTTACCTAAGATTAATGAAGAACGAAAGCTGTATTTTAAGGAGGCGTACCATCCGATTTTGTTTTTGAATAACAAGGAACTCAATGAAGTGACTTATCCGCAAACCTTCGAATTGCATCATGAAAAAAGAATTATCGTTATTTCAGGACCCAACGCGGGAGGAAAAACAATTTCATTAAAGACAGTTGGTTTATTACAACTCATGTTGCAATCTGGAATGTTAATTCCGGTGCACGAACGCAGTGAAACGTTTTTGTTTGATCGAATATTGACCGATATTGGAGATAATCAATCTATTGAAAATCATTTAAGTACGTATAGTTATCGACTTAAGAACATGAATTATTTTCTAAAGAAATGTAATGCGAAAACGTTGTTTCTTATCGATGAATTCGGAACTGGTTCTGATCCAGAATTAGGTGGTGCATTAGCTGAAATTTTCTTGGAGGAATTTTATCATCGAGAGGCTTTTGGAATAATCACAACCCATTATTCTAATCTAAAAATACTGGCTAACGAATTGCCTTTTGCTGTTAATGCCAATATGCTATTTGATGAGAAATCATTAGAACCCATTTATAAGTTAGTTATTGGGCAAGCGGGAAGTTCGTTTACATTCGAAGTGGCTCAGAAAAACGGCATTCCCTTTGGCTTGATCAATCGTGCTAAAAAGAAGATTGAAGTTGGGAAAGTACGTTTTGACAAAACAATTGCAACATTGCAGAAAGAACGCTCGAAGTTAGAGAAAACCTCACAAAATCTCAAAGAAGAAGAGTCGAAAGCGCGTGAGGAGAGTTCAAAAATGGCGGTAATTAATACAAAAATTAAGCAGAAGTTGGAAAGCTATCAAGAATTGTATGATAGCAACCAGCGGTTGATTTATATGGGGCAAAAGATTGATGATATTGCCGAGAAGTACTTTAATTCTAAAAACAAAAAAGAACTCATCGGTGAATTCTTGAAGATTGTTGAAATTGAGAATTCTAAACGCAAGAAAGCAACTGTGAAAGAAACCCAATTAAAAGAAGTTCAGAAGAAAGAAATGATTAAAGAAGTAACGGTTCAGGTAGATAAGATTAGAACAGAAAAAAAAGAAAAGAAACTCAAGGCTAAGACTGTTGTAGAGAAGCCAAAACCTACCTTGAAAGTAGGCGATCGTGTGCGTATGTTCGACGGCAAAGCAATTGGTAGTATTGATAAAATTGAGAAGAATAAAGCGACAGTTAATTATGGCGTTTTTACGTCAACCGTTAGTATTGAAGTATTGGAATTTGTAGAATCAAAAAAGTAAAGTATGTTGGACTTGCCTATCGGAAAGAAAATTATATTGTTTGATGGACTTTGCAATTTGTGCGAAGCATCTGTACAGTTTGTGATTAAGAATGACCGCTCT
>JBIKRP010000163.1:0-5336 GCA_044349145.1 Flavobacterium sp. | reverse complement strand
AAAAAGCCCAAGTGCAAATGTTTAAAAACAACGCCAATGCCATTTATGTTTACGAAAGAAATGGTTTTAAACTCGAAAAATCAAGCCAATCCAATCATCCTGAAGTTTTAGATTATTTGCCCTGCAACGAAAAATGGATCATGGAAAAAACACTATAAAACACATAATTAATTATAAAGATGGAAAGAAACGAAATCATTGCACAAGTAAAACAAATATTAAAGACAGCTTTAAATCACGAAAATTTTGAAATGAGCGAAACACTTTCTGCTACAGATGTAGACGGTTGGGATTCACTTTCTCACATGATTATTATTTCTGAAGTCGAAAAGCAGTTTTCTATTACTTTCAAATTGAAAGAACTCAACAAAATGAAAAACATGGGCGATATGCTCGATTTGATTGCTTCAAAACTGTAACGTAATGATTTTTACATCGATTAATTTTCTTTTATTCTTCCCCTTATTGACGTTGTTGTTTTATTTGACACCAATCAAATGGCGAAGCTTATTACTTCTGGTAGCGAGTATTTTGTTTTATTTGAATATGAATCCGGTGTATTTGCTTCTATTGCTAGGTGTAGGAACTTCTACCTATTTATTCACCAAAGCCATCGCCAATGCTGAAAGTGAAAAAAAGAAATACCGCTTTTTAATCACCAATGTCATACTCATTTTATTACCACTGTTTTTCTTTAAATATTTTGGCACCATCAACAATTACTGTTTGTCAATGCTTGCCGAAAACGGACTGTATTGGCCACTTCCGGAATTAAAGTTTCTACTGCCTATCGGAATTTCATTCTACACTTTCGTAGCGATTGGATACACCATCGATGTGTATAACGAAGAAGTAGAAGCAGAAAAGGATTTTGGTATAGTAATGCTATTCATTTCTTTCTTCCCATTAATTCTGTCGGGCCCGATTGAAAGAGCAGCCAACATGTTGCCACAATTCAAAAATTTAAAGCCAATCAATTTCGACAATATTACGGCTGGACTCAAATTGATGCTTTGGGGTTATTTTATGAAATTGGTCGTAGCCGATCGGTTAGGAATGTACATAGATTCTGTATACAACAACATCGACAACCATAACGGTTCAACATTACTTTTAACGACAGCTTTATATCCGTTTCAGGTTTATACCGATTTAGGCGGTTATTCTTTAATAGCAATTGGAACAGCAAAAGCACTCGGACTCGACGTCATGCACAATTTCAAACGTCCCTTTTTTGCGACTTCAATGGCAGATTTGTGGCGTCGTTGGCACATTTCCCTGATTACTTGGTTGACCGATTATGTTTATACTCCATTAGCCTTCCAATTCAGAAAATACAAAATGAAAGGCATCATCTTAGCCCTAATGCTAACGTTTTTAATTAGTGGAATTTGGCACGCCGCCGCACTCACGTTTGTGTTTTGGGGATTATTGCAAGGTTTCTATTTAAGTGTCGAAGCCTTAACCCAAAAAAGCAGAAGCGCTTGGGAACAAAAGCACAACCTAAACAACAATATGATTTATTTGGTGGCTTGCATGGTGTTTACTTACATTTTGTTTTCTGCTTCTCAAATTTTTGGTCGCGCGCCCGACTTAAAAACTGCTTTTACTGTTTTTAGGAAAATTATCACCGAACCCGGAAATTTGTATTTAGATATTACAACATTGCTTTTTGCCGTTTTAGGATTAACCCTAGTCATGCTTAAAGATATGAATGATGAATTTTTTAGTAGTAAATTCAGTTTGTTTACCAGTAAAATAGGAGTTATTAGATATAGCGCTTATCTGACAGTACTCTTCTTTATCATCCTATTTGGTGTTTTTTCTGGTTCGTCGTTTATTTATTTTCAATTTTAAAATATGAGCATGTTCATTTGGTTAAAGCGATTACTACTATTCGCAGTCTTATTTTTTCTAATTGATTTTGGAATTTCTACGGTATTGCTGACTGGATTGAATAAGTATTTCGGACTAAATTCAAACGCCAAAATATTGTTGAACGGTTCGTCGATGTCGTTGGCCGGATTCAACAAAGCTAAAATTGAAACCGCAACCAACAAAAGCGTGGCATTTTATTCTAGAAACGGCGTATCGCTCGAAGACAGAAACACGATGCTAGAACATTATTTTAACACTACATCCCAAAAAACAGATATAGTGGTGCTCGAAGTAAACCCCATGTTGTTTTCACAACGATTTACGGCAGCCAACGTATATATGCTTTTTTTACCTTTCATGGATGACCCAGCGATGGATGAATTTATCAGAAGTAAAACAACATTCAAAGATTATTGTGTTCGAAAATTAATTAGAACCTCAAGATACGACTTGGATTTATTCTCGCTTTCAATAAAAGGTTATTTGGGAATGTATGAAAACAAGAAAGCGCAAGTGCTCGATGCCAACGCTTTAAAAGGTTTGAAAGGCAAAGTAAATACAGTGCCAGTAGAATTCAATCAAGAAAAAGCCAATTTATTTAAAAGAACCATAGTATTAGCAATGCAGCATTCCAAGAAAATCATTTTGGTTAATATGCCCATCTTCGAAAGTAAAATGAAAACATTTAAGACCGAAGAGTATCAAGTCTTTATTTCTTTCATAAAAGATTACGCGAACAGGCAAAATATTTTATTTTTAGATTTAAATCAGCCTGAAATAACGGCAAATCCCAACCTTTTTTCAGATCCTTTGCATGTCAATGTTGAAGGACAAGTGAAAGCTTCTGAGGCACTAGTGCAGTTTGTCAATTCCAACGGATTAAACCAATAATACATTCACTAAAAGCAAATGATACAAATAGGATTTACAGGAGATTTTTGTCCATGGATGCGCATCGAAGAGAACTTCAAAAACGATAGTTGGAAACCATTGTTTGAATCAGTGCAGCCTTTTTTTAAAGAAAATGACCTGAACATATTGGATCTAGAATGCCCGCTGACCACATCAACGTCAAGAATTAGCAAAACGGGACCGCATATCAAAGCGCATCCCGATACAGCAGAAATACTTAATTATCTTAATTGCGCTGTTGTTGCCACAGCTAACAACCATTTCAAGGATTACGATTGGGAAGGCATGAAGGAAACGTATGATTCGTTGAAAAAGCGCGACATCAAATGGTTCGGTAGCGGAGAAAATCTTAATGAAGCATCCAAGACATTCTATTGGGAAAAAGAAGACACTAAGTTTGCCTTTATCAATATTGCTGAAAACGAATGGACTACAACTTTTGGCGCTGAACCAGGTTGTCATCCGATTGATTTAGCTAGTGTTTTTAATCAAATCCAAGAAGCCAAGAAAACTGCTGATTTTATTGTGGTCATTGTTCATGGTGGACATGAGCATTATGATTTGCCAAGTCCAAGAATGAAAAAGTGGTATCGATTTTTTGTCGATGCTGGAGCTAGTGCAGTTATTGCGCATCACACGCATATTATTTCGGGATATGAAGTCTATCATGACGCGCCGATTTTTTATAGTCTTGGTAATTTCTGCTTTGATTGGGAAGGCATGCGCGATCTTCCATGGAATAAAGGCATGATCGTTCGACTTCAATTTGAAAAAGGTAAGCCAATCACTTTTGAAAAAGAATTTGTAAGTCACAATACCGATGAAGTGGGAATACGCTTATTAACTTCTGAGGAAAAGAAAATGATTGAGAATCATCAAGAACATCTGAATAGCATTATTGCCGATGATGCAAAATTGCAAAGTGCTTTTGACGAATATGTTCAAAAATGGAAACCAGTAATGAACACTTGGATTCAACCCTACAAAGGAAAATATTTGCCCAGTTTGTATAAAAAAGGACTCTTGCCTTCGATCATTACCAAAAACAAAAAGTTGTTATTCACCAATTTGATTCGATGTGAAGCGCATCGCGACATTTTGATAAACTCTATAAACCCCAACAAATAGTTATGTGCGGATTTACAGGCTATTATAATTTTAATTCGAAAAAAGAAACCAGTAATAAGGCCATTCGTGAAATGCTTGCCATTCAGAAGCATCGTGGGCCAGACGATTCTGGGATTGTTGCTATCGATACCAAAGGCAAATCTTTCGAGGCCATTTCTATTTCAGAAGACAAGAACTTTACCAATGGTAGCGATCTTATTTTCGGATTCAATAGGTTGAGCATTTTAGATCTTTCGCCTATGGGACACCAACCGATGGTGAGTCCAGATGAGCAAGTGGTTTTGATGATGAACGGCGAAGTGTATAACGCCTTCGATTATAAAGCTGATCTGGAAAGTAAAGGACATCATTTTAAAAGCACCTCGGATACGGAGATTGTTTTGCATTTGTACTTAGAGTACGGCATGGAGCAAATGATATTGATGCTCAATGGTATGTTTGCTTTAGCGATATATGATTTTCGTTTGGATACTTTGTTCTTAGCACGCGATCGATTTGGAATTAAGCCATTGTATCTTTTGAAAGAAGCGGGAAGATTGGCTTTTGCTTCGGAAATGAAGAGTTTTAAAGCGCTTCCTGATTTCAAGTTTGAAGCCGATTATGAAAAAATGGATGAGTTTTTACTGTTCCGTAATGTCATTAATAATACGTTATTTAAAAATATTACGAATTGTATTCCTGGAACTTATCTTTCTGTCAAGGATGGTCAGATTCAGTCGCACAAATACTACGATATAAATGCTGAGGGAAATCAACAGATTGCCCATGCAGAAAGCAGGGCATCATTAGAGAAGGCTTTACAAAAAAGTGTACAGACTCAAATGATTAGCGATGTCAAATTAGGCTGTCAGTTATCCGGCGGTGTCGATTCTTCTCTGGTAAGTTACTATGCTGCAAAGGCACTCAATCAAGGGAATCTAGAAACCATCTCGATTGTATTTAAAGATCCTAAATTCTCGGAAGAAAAGTACATTGATATGGTGGCCGAACAACTTTCGCTGCACGCTCATAAATTTGAAATGGAAGCCAATTATTATTTTGACGTACTCGAAAAAGCGATTTGGCACTTCGAGCAGCCGATGAATCATCCGAATACGATTGGTATTTATTTGTTGAGTCAAGAAGCAAAAAAACATGTTACCGTTTTATTAAGTGGCGAAGGAGCGGACGAGTCACTGGCTGGATATAGTCGATTTGTACGCGCGACGCAATTTCCCTTTTTTAGAAAAACATTCTTGAGTGCCTTAAAGAAAAATCTAAAAAATATTTCTGAATTTTTAAGTTACTACCTCGATAGTGACAAACGCATGATTATGGAATCTGCCTTTGGCAGTTTGGAAACCGCGCATGCATTAAAGGCTGATTTTAGTTTGCACAATGCCATTCAAGATCGATGTGATACCATCAAATCTATGAAA
>JBIKRP010000162.1:0-5409 GCA_044349145.1 Flavobacterium sp. | reverse complement strand
GAACTTCCTTAATGTTTTGATGTCTTTCTTTGGTATGTTTAATGGGAATATTGAGCAACTGAATCCCATTTGGACTGTAAATGTAAGTTCGGTTTCTGTTGGTTTGTTTTTGAAAATTATCTTCCACTTCAAGTACAATACGATCCGCTTGAGCCATGGCGACAAAATGACTAATAGATGGGAAATACGTAGGGTGAAGAAGGATCGGCATTTGATGTGAACTTGCGGGGATTGTTTAATCGTTTAATCGTGGAATTGTTAATTCGTTTAACCGTTTAACCGTTTAATCGTAGTATCACGTTCTCATTTTTCCGAATTAACGATTAAACAATTCCACGATTAAACAATGAAATATATTAACTATCGGCTTGTTTCTTCTTGTCTAAATAGAACGTAATTCCAAAATAAGCGGCTAAAGCGATCAAGAAAAATTTAAAATACGAGTAAGGCTGACCTTCGCCACCAACGGTCGTAAACATTCTTTCCCATCGTATTTTTTTGAAACCACTTTCATTGCTATCCAAACTTAACCAAATAAGAACAGGTTTTCCTACAATATGATTTTCAGGAACATAACCCCAATAGCGACTGTCTTCCGAATTATGTCGATTGTCTCCCATCATCCAATAATAATCTTGTTGAAAGGTGTACGATTTTGCAACCTGACCGTTGATTCGAATTTCAGAACCTGTTACTTTCAAATCATTCCCTTCATATTCACTGATGATTCTCTTATAGAAAGGAATGTTCTCGGCATTCAATTCGATTGTCTTTCCTGCTTCTGGGATGTAAATGGGCCCGTAATTGTCTTTGTTCCAGGAATTAGAAATTTGTGGGAAAACTGCCGGTTCCGGATCGCGAGAAATATTTCTCACAATATTGGTTACCACTGGATTGTTTTTTAATCTGCTAGCGGACTCTTCCGTTAAAGCAGAAAAAAGAAACGTATTGGCGCCTGTTTGATAAATACCATCGGTGATATGCAATTCCTTAATTAAGTAAGTAGGATCAAACGAATTACCATTCGTCGTTACCGTATACGAATACTGAGGTTTTGCGCGCTCGGGTAATATCAATTGCTTTCCATTAATAAAGACCACACCGTCTCTTATTTCCAACATATCGCCTGGTGTACCTTGACATCTTTTTACATAATTTGATTTCTTATCAATGGGCTTATCGGCTTTTCTTTTGGACTTATCAAAAAATTTGTACACGGTATCTACTGGCCAGTTAAAAACTACAATGTCATTTTTTTCAGGCTTTTCCAATCCTGGCAAACGTAAATAAGGCAGTTGCGGCCATTTATTGTATGATTTTTTGTGTAAAACCGGAATGGTATCATGCACCATAGGCAAAGCAACAGTCGTCATCGGAACTCGAGCTCCATAATGAAACTTACTTACAAAAAGAAAATCACCTACCAATAACGATTTCTCTAAAGAGGAAGTTGGAATTTGATACGGTTGCATGACATAAGTATGCACAATTGTCGCTACAACAATGGCGAACAAAAGCGAGCTAATCGTATCAGCCGTTTTATTTACTGGAATGAGACTACGGTTGGGTATATGATCTAGTTTTTCGGTATAATTTACATAGGCAATGTATAAACCGAAAGTAAAAATCGCCAAAAGGGTATGAGGTGTTGTGTTTTTACCAAAACTGCGCAAGGTCTCCACCCAAATGACTGGAAACATAATCAGATTGACAATCGGCACGAAGAGCAAAATGGTCCACCAAGTTGGTCGGTTAAGAATTTTCATCAACACAATTGCGTTGTATATTGGGACTGCCGCTTCCCATCTTTTTCTGTTAGCCGCCTCGTATATTTTCCACGTTCCAATAAAGTGAATCACTTGTAGTACCAAGAAAAAAATAAACCATTGAGTTAAAGTCATAATTTCTATTTTTTGATTTTTTGGTCTGATTGCTCAAACGCTAAAATACAGTTTATACTAATTTTATTTATTTAAATCTAAAACATCTTTCATCGAAAAAACACCTTTTTTTCCAATAATCCATTCTGCCGCGATCACGGCGCCCAAGGCAAAACCTTCTCTGTTGTGCGCAGTATGCTTGATTTCAATCGAATCAATTTCAGAATCGTAAATCACCGTATGTGTTCCCGGTACATTTTCAATTCTTTGGGCATCGATGAGCACTTCATTCAAATGGGCGTTTTGTAAAACCCAATTTGTATATTGCGATTGCTGGATAATGTCATTCGCTAAAGTGATTGCCGTTCCACTTGGACTGTCTAATTTTTGTGTGTGATGAATTTCCTCCATTCGCACTTTGTATTGATCGAATTTCGACATCAATTTCGCTAAATAGGTATTCATTTCAAAAAACAAATTAACGCCTAAACTAAAATTAGAACCATAAATCATAGCGCCGTTCTTTACTTTACAAAGCGTTACCATTTCTTCATATTGAGACAACCAACCGGTGGTGCCACAAATAACTGGAACGTTAGTATCAAAACACGATCTAATGTTACCGACTGCAGCATCAGGAATGCTAAAATCAATGGCGACATCTGCATTTTCCAACCCCTCGAAAGAAGAAGAACTGGTTTTCCGCAATACAATTTGATGCCCACGAGACAAAGCGACTTTCTCAATCACTTTTCCCATTTTACCATATCCTAGCAGTGCAATTTTCATTTGAATTTGTAATTTAGAGCCACGCCAAAATTTGGCTTCATATATTGTTGATCAAGAAAAATGTCTTGTCGAATGGATAAATTATCATTTACGTTAAACTGTCCTAAATGCGCATCAACGTTCGCATCAATGATATTTAGTGCATAAAATCCAACGGTTAATAATAGCGACAAATCTCGATTTCGTTTGTAAAATCGTTGCGCTTCTATTAAACGATCATTATCCAAGTAATCATATTTGGGATTGGAAATTCCGGCCAACCGGTCTTTGTAGACCCCACGGAATTCATGGTAAAAATTGTTGTTGGTGTTATAGAAATAAATTGTGGTGGCAAGGGCACCATATACAATTGGAATTTTCCAATATTTCTTATTGTACGCCTGGCCTAACCCAGGAAGAATCGCAGAATAAAAGGCTGCTTTCGCGGGTGTAAGCGGATTGATATCATCGTTTTTTATGGAGTCTTTGGCGATTAAAAGTGGAGCAGTTTCTTCTTGACCAAAAACCATTGGCGTTGTGCTAAGAAATAGCCAAATTAGTATGACGATTCTTCTACGCACTTACCCTTTTATCAATTTGATGATTCTATTAAAGTCTTCTTCCGAATGAAATGGTATTGTAATTTTCCCTTTCCCGTTTCCAGCTACTTTTACGTCCACTTTGGTTCCGAAATAATTGGCAATGGCTTTTTTTTCGTGTTCGGCGATATCAAATGACGCAGCTTTTGTAGTTTTTTTCGCGGTCGGTTTGATGCTCTCTTGGTAATTCTTGACCAAAGCTTCGGTTTCTCGTACTGATAAATTTTGACTTACAATTTTTTGATAAATATCAGTTTGTACGTCTTGATCGTCAATATTAATAATCGCACGACCGTGGCCCATGCTGATAAAACCATCACGAATCCCTGTTTGAATAATCGGATCTAATTTTAATAATCGCAAATAATTGGCAATCGTAGAGCGTTTTTTACCCACACGTTCGCTCATTTGTTCTTGTGTCAATTGAATTTCATCAATCAATCTTTGGTACGATAGCGCAATCTCAATCGGATCTAAATCATGACGTTGGATATTTTCCACCAAAGCCATTTCTAACGATTCCTGATCATTGGCGATTCGGATATACGCTGGAATGGTAGTTAAACCGTTTATTTTAGAAGCGCGTAATCGTCTTTCCCCAGAGATTAATTGGTATTGATTAAAATCGATTTTACGAACCGTAATAGGCTGAATCACACCCAATTCACGAATAGACATCGCTAATTCCTGCAATGATTCTTCGTTAAAATTACTTCTCGGTTGAAACGGATTGATTTCAATCGCATCAATATCCAATTCAATGATATGACCCACCAATTTTTCGGCATTCTTATCATTTACAGACTGAATATTGTTTTCAGGATCTTTCAACAAGGCAGATAATCCTCTTCCCAATGCTTGTTTTTTTACTGCTTGTGACATACTTCTAATTACTATTTTTCTTAATAATCTCTTGAGCTAAATGAAGGTAATTCGTTGCTCCTTTGCTTGTTGCGTCGTAATTGATGATACTTTCACCATAACTAGGCGCTTCACTCAATTTGACATTTCTCTGAATAATCGTCGTAAAAACCATGTCATTAAAATGCTTTTGAACTTCCTCTACAACCTGATTCGACAAACGCAATCTCGAATCAAACATCGTCAATAATAGTCCTTCGATATCTAGTTCTGGATTGTGAATTTTTTGCACGCTTTTGATCGTGTTCAATAATTTCCCCAAACCTTCCAAAGCATAATATTCGCACTGAATTGGTATAATCACCGAGTCAGAAGCCGTCAACGCATTTAAAGTCAACAAACCCAACGATGGCGCGCAATCAATCAAAATATAATCGTAGTCATCTTTGATCGCCGCCAAAGCTTGTTTGAGCATATACTCCCGATTTTCTTTGTCGACCAATTCAATTTCAATCGCCACCAAATCAATATGCGCTGGAATCACCCAAACATTGGGCGCCGAGCATTTAATAATGGCTTCCTGAGGCAAATTGCTGTGTTCTAACATCTGATAGGTACCAATCGATACTGTTTCGATATCGATACCCAAACCTGAACTCGCATTCGCTTGCGGGTCGGCATCAATAAGCAACACTTTTTTCTCTAAAACACCCAGTGATGCCGCCAAATTTACCGAAGTGGTCGTTTTTCCAACACCGCCTTTTTGATTGGCTATCGCAATGATTTTACCCATTTATTTTTTCAGATTTTGAGCTGTAAAAATACAATTAAATCTGGGTTTTTCAAGGGTTATTTGTTAACAAAAGTTAATAAGGCTAAGTTGATGGTTGTCAGTTGATGGTTGCGTTTTTTTAGGAGCTATTCCGGCTATCCACTCTATCTTTTCCCGCTTAAAGGAAGCGGAAAAAGGATGCCGTTCCTATCCGGGCTAGATAGACCGCTACGCTGAAAGAGACAAGACCGCTACGCTACAAGAAAAGGAGTGTCACCACTAATTTTTCTTTCTTCTTGCAGCGAAGCGGTCTTGCATCTATTTATCTTTCTTCTTAAAGCGAAGCGTTCTTTCTTCTATTTATCTTTCTTCTTACACCGAAGCGGTCTTGCTTCTATTTATCTTTCTTCGCCTTAATCATCATCTCCAAAATATCCCACATTTCTTCCGGAATTTGTTCTAGTAGATTGAATTGTCCCGCGCCTTTCAACCATTCGCCACCATCAATCACGACCACTTCACCATTGAT
>JBIKRP010000161.1:0-5435 GCA_044349145.1 Flavobacterium sp. | reverse complement strand
GGGGATATGCTTCAATGTCTCAAACAACTCGCAAAAGTAGAACCGCAAAACGCGCTGAAATATTCTCAAGAATATATCCGAATATCTGATAGCATGCATCAACTCGAACGTCAAACCCGCAACAAATTCGCAAAGATCGCCTTCGAAACCGAAGAAATCACCACCGAAAAAGAGCAAGCCATTCAACAAAAATGGATATTCTTTGGTATTGCGGTTTTGTTTTTTATTATTGGAGGATTGGTGATCCTATTGCTCATACAAAGAGCCAAGCAAAAAGAATTGCGCTTTCTTCAAGAACAGCAAAAAACCAACGAAGAAATCTATCAACTCATCCAAAATCAGCAAACTAAAATAGATGAAGCGCGACAAATAGAGAAAAAACGCATCGCCCAAGATTTGCACGATGGCATCATGAACCGCCTGTCTTCAACCCGCTTAAATTTGCATATTCTCAACGAAAACGCAACCGCGGAAATCATTAAAAAATGTTTGCCTTTTATTGCAGGTATTCAAGATATTGAGAAGGAAATCCGAAGCATATCTCATGATTTGAATAAGGATGCCATTTTCAATAAAGTGAGTTTTGTGGCGGTAATGGAGACTTTTATTGAGGAACAAAAACCTTTTTTTGCAGGGAAATGCCATTTAGAAATAGAACGCAATATCAACTGGGAATGGCTCTCTACTTTCCAAAAAATTCATATCTTTAGAATGTTGCAAGAAGCGTTTCAAAATATTGTGAAGCATGCTCAAGCCAAAAATATCATCATTAGTATTTTGAAGAACGAAAATCAACTTTTGTTGGAAATTTTTGATGATGGCGTTGGTTTTTCTTTAAAACAAAAGAAAAAAGGTATAGGTTTGCAAAATATATTTTCAAGAGCAAAACAATGTCGTGGGAAAGCCGAAATCAATTCCGAAGTCGGCACCGGAACAACCATCCGAATTACCATTCCATTGAGTCCCAAATTATAAAAGAGAAAACCATGGCGATACCAGTAAATATCCTAATCGTAGATGATCATCCGTTTATCATCGAAGCATACAAAAATGCAATAAAAGGCTACAATTCCAAGGGCGAATACGAGTTTTCAATCACACAAGCAAAAGATTGCAAAACAGGTTATGAAGCAATCACAGAAGCGCCCGCTCCTTTCGGAATCGCTTTCTTCGATTTGAGTATGCCAATCTACGAAGAGAAAGGAATTTTTTCTGGCGAAGACTTAGCGCAACTCATCAAAAAGGAAATGCCGGATTGCAAAATAATTTTGCTAACCATGCATACCGAATTGTTAAAAATCAATACGCTCATCAAGAACATCAACCCGAATGGTTTGGTAATCAAGAATGATTTGACTTTCGATGAATTACTTTTGGCCTTCGATAAGATTTTAAAAGAAGAAAATTACTACAGTCAAACGGTTGTAAAATTGGTAAGCCAAATTCAATACGACAATATCGAAATAGATGCCTTCGACAAACAAATTCTATTTCATCTTTCTAAAGGAACGAAAACCAAAGACATTCCACAGTATGTTCCGCTGTCTTTAAGTGCAGTTGAAAAACGGAAATTAAATCTAAAGGAAATACTGGACATCAAGGGCGGAAGTGACATCGATTTGATCCGAGAGTCGAAAAACAAAGGGATGTTGTAGGGTTTTACGGGAAACCGTAATAAAAAATGAGGGATACCACATTGGGTTTTGAGGGAAACCTCAACCATCGATTAGAACTTTCAAAGTAATTTAGCATTATGTTATTGAGGTAGTAGTCGTAACAGAAAAAATAAATTATAAAGTAGTCAGTATCGAATTTAAAATCCTTTTTGGCCCAATCAAAAAAATACTTATTAACTTACTACTAGTATAAAAAAAGCGACAAATTAGGGAGTGTCGCTTTTTTTGTGTCTTAAAATGAATAAAAATTATGTGACCTTATATACCTTAAAATGGCATATCTCAACCACATTAGGCATATAAGGTCACATAAGAAAAAACAATTCACTTATTTTATTCCTCGCTAATCGAATCCCAGCCTCTTGCTTTCAAAGGAATTTTAGTGTCGGCTCGAGTAATCAAATGAATTCCTTCGTTTTCCGAGACCATGTGTCCGATAATCGTAAAATTGGGATTGCCTTTTATCTTATCAAAATCACCCATAGCAATGGTAAATAACAATTCATAATCTTCGCCACCATTGATTGCAACAGTAGTGCTATCAATGTTAAATTCTTCACAAGTCGATATAAACTGAGGATCAATCGGCAATTTGTCTTCATACAAATTACAACCAACGCCCGATTGCTTGCACAAATGAATAATCTCCGAAGACAATCCATCAGAGATGTCAATCATTGAAGTGGGTTTTATTTCTAATGCATGTAACAAAGTTCGCACGTCTTTCCTCGCTTCTGGTTTTAGCTGTCGTTCTATTAAGTACGTATAGGCATCCAAATCGGGTTGTGAATTCGGATTCACTTGAAATACTTGTTTCTCGCGTTCCAAAACTTGCAACCCCATATAAGCGGCGCCAAGATCACCAGTAACCACCAGTAAATCCGTCTGTTTTGCGCCATTTCGGTATACAATTTCACTTTCGTCCGCTTCACCAAGAGCCGTAATGCTAATAATTAATCCTTTTTGTGAAGAAGTCGTATCACCACCAATCACATCAACTTTATATTCTTGAGCCGCCAATGTAATTCCAGCAAACAATTCCTCTAAAGCTTCTAAAGGAAATCGATTGGAAACCGCCACAGAAACAGTGATCTGTGTCGCTTTTGCATTCATGGCGCAGATGTCAGAAACGTTGACAACAACGGCTTTGTATCCTAAATGCTTCAAGGGCATATACGCTAAGTCAAAGTGAACACCTTCAATCAACAAATCAGTCGAAACGACTACTTTCTTGTCTTTAAAGTCCAACACAGCAGCATCGTCTCCAATTCCTTTCAGCGTTGAAGCTTGATTAATTTCGAAGTTTTTGGTAAGATGTGTTATCAATCCAAATTCGCCCAATTGCGCAATACTTGTCCGTTGAGGAGTTTTGTCTTCTATCATTTTTTTATTTTCTAAGGCGCAAAGGTACAAAGATGCAAAGGTTTTTAAAGGCTAAAGTTTTGCAGATTTGTGAAATGAACTGCTGCTACTTCCAATTTTTTTCCGACCTTTCAATGAAAATAAGACTTATGAAAACCTACGATATCGTTACTTTAACCGTAAATCCAGCATTGGACAAAAGCGCTTCATTTTCAGGTTTAATCGCCGAACAAAAAATTCGCTGCGAAGAGCCACGGTATGATGCAGGTGGCGGTGGAATCAATGTTTCTAAGTCTATTCATCGATTGGGAGGGGAAAGTTTAAGCATTTTCACTTCTGGTGGACCTATTGGCAAAATGCTTGAAGAGTGCCTTCTAAAAGAAACTATTCCAACTCAAGTGATCCCAGTACAAAATTGGACAAGGGAGAACTTCGTAGCCTTTGATACGCATACCAAATCTCAATACCGATTCGGCTTTCCAGGAGCAACGCTTTCTCCAGAGGAACAGCAACAAATACTATCCACAATAACAAAAACAAGGGCAAAATACTTAGTGCTCAGCGGGAGTTTAAACCAAGGATTGCCTGCCGATTTCTATCAAAAAATTATACAATTGACCAAAGAGTCAAACACTAAAATAATTGTAGACACTTCAGGACCAGCGCTCGAAAAAGCATTGGAATCTGGAGTCTATTTAGTAAAACCAAATGTTGGTGAACTGGCCAAACTCATCGGAGTCGAAAAACTAGAAATGGACGAAGTTGCCCATGCAGCCAGAAAACTCATCGCAAAAGGCAATGCGGAAATTGTTGTGGTTTCCCTCGGACCGCAAGGCGCAGTTTTGGTGACTAAAGACCAAGCAGAATTTGTGCCAGCGCCCAATGTAGTTCGAAAAAGTACTGTTGGAGCCGGAGACAGTATGGTCGGCGCCATGGTTTGGGCGTTGTCGCAAAACAAATCTTTAAAAGAAGTAGTGCAATGGGGCGTCGCTTGCGGATCGGCAGCCACCATGAATGAAGGCACGCAACTATTCAAAATAGAAGACGCCCAACGTTTGTTCCAATGGTTGCAAACCAAATAAAAAACCCGAGCACTTTCGCAATCGGGTTTGTCTTTTGTCTATTTTATTGGCTCTTTTTTCTAGCTAATCGTTCAACTTCAAAACCGCCATAAATGCTTCCTGCGGAATTTCTACATTCCCCACCTGACGCATTCTTTTCTTTCCTTTTTTCTGTTTTTCCAACAGTTTTCGTTTACGAGAAATATCTCCACCATAACATTTGGCGGTAACGTCTTTACGCAAGGCTTTGATGGTTTCTCTCGAAATGACTTTCACCCCAATGGCGGCTTGAATTGGAATATCAAACTGCTGACGTGGAATCAATTCTTTCAATTTTTCACACATTTTTTTGCCAATATGGTAAGCGTTATCTACGTGAATCAAGGAAGACAAAGCATCCACAATGGTTCCGTTCAATAATATATCGACTTTCACCAAATTGGAAGTACGCATCCCAATCGGAGAATAATCAAACGAAGCATAACCTTTAGAAACGGTTTTCAATCGATCGTAAAAATCAAATACGATTTCCGCCAAAGGCATATCGAAAGTCAATTCAACGCGCTCGGTGGTCAAATAGGTTTGGTTCGTGATTAAGCCTCGTTTTTCGATACACAAACTCATTACATTCCCGACAAAATCAGATTTTGTAATGATGGTTGCTTTAATATAAGGTTCTTCGACGCGCTCTAGTTTAGATGGTTCTGGCAAATCACTCGGATTGTTTACCACTTGCCCTTTTTCAGGATCTCTCTTAGTGTAAGCCAAGTACGAAACGTTCGGAACCGTCGTAATCACGGTCATATTGAACTCGCGCTCTAAACGTTCCTGGATAATTTCCATATGCAACATTCCCAAGAATCCGCAACGGAAACCAAATCCTAATGCCGCAGAACTTTCCGGTAAAAACACCAACGAAGCATCGTTCAATTGCAGTTTTTCCATCGAGTTGCGCAACTCTTCATAATCTTCTGTGTCTACAGGATAAATTCCGGCGAAAACCATCGGTTTTACATCCTCAAATCCGGTAATCATATTGGTCGTTGGTGTTTTCGCATCAGTTAGCGTATCACCCACTTTTACTTCTTTTGCCTCTTTAATTCCCGAAATCAAATAGCCAACATCGCCGGCAGAAATGACTTGCTTCGGAACTTGGTTCAATTTCAATGTGCCAATTTCATCAGCAAAATATTCGTTGCCCGTCGCCATGAATTTGATTTTCTGCCCTTTTCTGATTTCCCCATTTTTCACTCGGAAAATAACTTCAATACCGCGAAACGGATTGTAAACACTATCAAAAATCAAAGCTTGTAATGGTTCGTCTGGATTGCCTTTA
>JBIKRP010000160.1:0-5448 GCA_044349145.1 Flavobacterium sp. | reverse complement strand
CGAATGCGTTCGGCTAAAGGTGCTTCCATGCTTTTTTTACTTCAAAATTCGTGGTTGAATATTCAAAATTCTAAGTCGTAAAATTAGCCATAATTCTACAAAAATAGCTTTATAATTTGTTGTATTTTCAGGAGCTGTCTCCAGCTGTACACTAAATTTTTTGCGCCGAACGCCGGCACAAAAAGATACCGTTTCCATCTGGGCTAGGGCAGTTGTTTTCAAATAAAATTCTTCGTCAACTGACAAAATAGCACTAACTTGCTTTTGGTTACATTTTTGACAACCGCTTGAAAGTGAAATTGTTTATTTGCTTGATCGGTAATTTGTTTAATCGGTAATTCGTTGAATCGTATAAACAGCCCATCGACTAAACGGTTAAACAGTTTATCGATTAAACGCTAACTATCAACCATCAACCATCAACCATCAACATGGAAGACCAGCATTTTAAATTTTCTCCTTCTGTAATCGCCATTCCATTTCTTTCCGTATTATTTTTATGGGTAGTTTTTTGGTGGGGCATTCGCTTCCAGATTGATATTGAATCTTTCGGAATTTATCCCAGAACACTCAAAGGAATTCGCGGCATTCTCTTTTCGCCTTTTATTCACGGTAATATCGAACATCTCTATAATAATTCGATTCCGTTGTTGATGTTGATCGCTGCTTTGCGTTTTTTTTATCGCGATCTTACTTTTCAAGTTTTGGGATTCGGTCTACTGTTGACGGGTTTGATCACTTGGGTGATTGGTCGAGAATCCTATCATATTGGCGCCAGCGGATTGGTGTATGTGTTGGTTAGTTTCATTTTCTTTAAAGGCATTCGAACCAAATATTATCGTTTGGTTGCGCTGTCTTTAGTGGTCATCATGGTTTACGGAAGTTTGGTTTGGTATATTTTTCCGAATGTTAAGGAAGGTATTTCTTGGGAAGGACATTTGGCTGGACTCATAACTGGATTTGCCTTTGCGGTTTCTTTTAAAACGCCAGAATACAAAAAATTGATTCGCTACGAGTGGGAGCAACCCGATTATGATGTTGAAGCAGATAAATTTATGCAGCGTTTTGATGAAAACGGCAATTTTGTAAATCTGCCGAAACCCGACCCAAACGAGAGCGAACTAGCGCAACAAATCATTCAAGAGTTGCCAAATCATACGCATACCACAACTTCAGAATATGATGTGGTTTATGATGCAGTAGAAAATAAATATACTATAATAAGGAAGAATTTGAATTAGAACTAAAATATCACATATTGAAATCTTATATGAACTAAAAAGCCTTACATGGTCCAAAAAATAATTTTGATTAACCATATAAGGCATATAAGTATATATAAGAAAGTACTAAATGGATTTTTACTTATAGTTTCAACTTCGTTGACGTACGGCTTCGTATAGAAAAGCGCCACAAGCCACCGATACATTCAAAGAACCAATACTGCCAAACATTGGCAATTTTGCTTTTTCATCTACAATTTTCAACACAGACGGGTTGATGCCACGGTCTTCGCTTCCCATGATAATTGCCACAGGTTCATTCAGTGTCACCTCATAAAGATTTTGATCGGTTTTTTCTGTTGCGGCAACCGTTTTTATTCCAGAACCTTGAAGGTAAAAAATAGCGTCTTTAATATGTTCCACTTTGCAAATAGGTACATTAAAGACTGCTCCTGCAGAGGTTTTGACCGTGTCGCCATTCACGGGAGCAGAGCCCGCTTTTTGAACGATAATGCCATCGACGCCGGTACATTCAGCAGTTCGGATAATGGCGCCAAAATTACGAGCATCCGAGATTTGATCTAAAATGAGAAACAAAGGTGTTCTGCCAGAAGCAATGGTTGCTTCGACCAAATCTTCTATGTCAATAAAGCCAATAGGAGAAATACTGGCAACGGCTCCCTGATGATTATTCGGTGTGAGACGATTGAGTTTTTCAACGGGGACGTATGAGAAATTGATGTTAGCACGTTTCATGACTTTCATCAAATCTTTCATCAATTCTCCCGAAATTTCTTTCTGGATGAAGACTTTATCGACTGCTGCCCCAGATTGAATGGCTTCTATGATTGCGCGTATTCCGAAGATAAGGTGTTCTTTTTCCATGGCGCAAAGCTAATAAAATTTGCGTCACCCAACTAATGGTTTTGACGGAATCCAACTATAAAGAAACTAAAACTGTGTCTTGAAACTCAGATGAACGATGGAATTTGATCCTTTTATCTCTTGCTCTTTCGTGCTTCCATTAGCATAGACAATGTTAAACAGCCCGTTTTTTGTCGCTAAACCAAATCCAAATCCAAAGCTGACTAGATTGCCTTTATTTTTGGAAGTTTCGTCGTTGTAATAGCCGTAATCTATGATAGAGTGCACGTATAGATTTGGCGCGACGATATACCGATACTCAGACAATAAGGAAGTGAAAAGATTGGCTTGAAGACTATTTTCATTAAATCCTCGGATAGAGTTTATACCGCCGAATCGATACAATTCGCTTATAATATAGAGATCACTATTCAAATAATAATTCTGACTTTTGAGTTGAATATTATTTTTTGAATTTAGAAAGAAAGTGTGCTTTACATTCAAATTTAAAAAAACTTGATCGTTTTTGTTTAGCTTAGAACGCCTAGAACCAACGCCAGTCTTTAGGTCTATTTTAGTTTTTTCAGGGAATAGAAATTCATCCGATTTAAAATTAACAAATTCAAATTGTGCAGTAACAAAGGAATTAGTAAAATCGCTGATGCTAAAGGAATTTTGATTTTGAATGTCACTGGATTCGGAAGATTGATAACCTAAATATAAGCGGGTGTTGTAATCAAAAAAATAGCCTAAATCCAATGCGGTTTTGGTGTTTTGAAAAGTGCTGTCTTGCTTAAAAATGTTCAATTGCGCTTTCAATCCAAATGCACTTTTAAAAATGTACGGTAGTTCTATTGAAGCATTAAAAGTTTTTTGATCATTGCCATCGCTTTTCCAATTCAATGATAAGGTTTCACCTGAATTCAAAAGATTATTCAATACTAAATCTACATAGCCATTAATCGTTACGTCTTGTGACTCATTGTTTGAAAATCCGATAAAACCGTCGAAAGTGTTTGCCTTTGATTTCTCGACATAACAATACACTTTTGTTGAGTCGGTAGAGAAGAGGATTTCAGGATATTTGACTTGTTTTACAAAACGAAATTTCTCGATATCGGAATACACATTCTTAAGATTATCTTGATTAAACACCTTTTTCTTATAGATGCGTTTCAATTGGTGCCGATGACTTTCGGGGAATTTCTTGTATCCATTAATAACAATATCATCTAAATTCCTCATTTTCTCTGTTTGAACTGATAATTCGGCTAATAGCTTTTTCTCTTTTTTCTCGAAATTGACCAGACGAATCTTAGATAGTGCAAACCCCTTTTTTTCTAGTTGGGATAATGATTGCTCAAGAAATGATGCTACTTTATTTAAAGGGATCTTCAACGTGTCTGTTTTACCGTCTTTAGACAGCAGACTTTTGTAATTTGATTTTGATGACACATATATATGTACTGCAGTGGTTTTTTTTTCTAGTTTTAATTGATACAAAAAAGTAGAATCGTTTATTTTTTGATTTGACTCGATAAATGACTCGATATAGCCTGCCTGCAAAATTTTCTCTGAAAATAATTTTACTTCATTTAAGACTGATTTGGCATCACCATGTTCTTTATTATAGCCGATAGAATCAATGGCTTCTTGTTCAATAGATGAAAAGCTGCTAATCTTGAGATATTGTTTTTGTGCAGATAGATTGCAGCAAGCACATAGGGTAAATAGAAAGAAAACAATTCGTTTCAAATGAAAATTTATTTTGATAAAAGTAACGCAAAAAATGACACTTTAATATAAAATGAAAGTTGATAAAGAACAGGCGTAAAATAAACATGCATAAATATTTTATTTTATAGAAGTAAAATGAATTCTGGGCGATTCTTTATGTCATTAAAAAACAAATATTTACTTCCTCAAAAAATTAATTAGTTATGATTTGTTTGATTAAAAAAAAGTACTACATTTGCAACCCCGTAAAAAGCGGGAAATTTAATATATAAGTAATTTTTAGTATTAATTATGCCAACAATTCAACAATTAGTAAGAACTGGAAGAACTCAGATAACTAAGAAGAGTAAATCGGTTGCTTTAGATTCTTGTCCTCAAAGAAGAGGTGTTTGTACGCGTGTTTACACTACAACTCCAAAAAAACCAAACTCAGCGATGCGTAAAGTAGCGCGTGTACGTTTGACTAACGGAAATGAAGTAAATGCTTACATCCCTGGTGAAGGACACAATCTACAAGAGCACTCGATAGTATTAGTTAGGGGTGGAAGGGTAAAAGATTTGCCAGGAGTTAGATACCACATTGTGCGTGGTGCGCTTGATACATCAGGTGTAGCAGGAAGAACACAAAGAAGATCTAAGTACGGAGCAAAACGACCTAAAGAAGCAAAAAAGTAATTTAAAAACTTTTAAGAAAAAGACATGAGAAAAAGAGCGGCCAAAAAAAGACCCCTTTTACCAGATCCGAGGTTTAACGACCAACTGGTAACGCGTTTTGTGAACAACTTAATGTGGGACGGAAAGAAATCAACAGCTTTTAAGGTGTTTTATGATGCAATTGACATCGTAGAAGCGAAAAAGCAAGATGCAGAAAAATCGTCATTAGAAATTTGGAAAGATGCCTTAACCAATGTTATGCCTCACGTGGAAGTACGTAGTCGTAGAGTAGGTGGAGCGACATTCCAAATTCCGATGCAAATCAGACCAGACAGAAAAATTTCTATGGCAATGAAATGGTTAATCCTATATGCTAGAAGAAGAAATGAGAAATCTATGGCTCAAAAACTAGCTTCTGAAGTTTTAGCTGCGGCTAAAGAAGAAGGAGCGGCAGTTAAAAAGAGAATGGATACTCACAAAATGGCTGAAGCAAATAAAGCATTCTCTCACTTTAGATTTTAATCATACGAAATGGCAAGAGATTTAAAATACACGAGAAATATTGGAATTGCAGCTCACATTGATGCTGGTAAAACTACCACAACAGAGCGTATATTATTCTACACAGGAAAGTCACACAAAATTGGTGAAGTGCACGATGGTGCTGCAACAATGGACTGGATGGCGCAAGAGCAAGAAAGAGGTATTACCATTACATCTGCTGCTACAACTTGTGAGTGGAATTTCCCAACAGAACAAGGTAAAATTTTACCTGAATCATTACCATATCACTTTAACATTATTGATACTCCTGGACACGTAGATTTTACCGTTGAGGTAAATCGCTCTTTGAGAGTATTGGACGGATTGGTTTTCTTGTTTTCTGCTGTTGATGGTGTTGAGCCTCAATCAGAAACCAACTGGAGATTGGCTGACCAATATAGAGTTCCACGTATGGGATTCGTTAATA
>JBIKRP010000159.1:0-5495 GCA_044349145.1 Flavobacterium sp. | reverse complement strand
CTCTGTCTCGCCAAATAGGGGTTGGTAATGTACAGATGTTTAACCGTCACGAAATGCTTGATTTGGTAAAGGTTGATGGGAAAGCACGCGGAATTATTGCGCGTAATCTAGTTACTGGTGAGCTCGAGAGACATTCGGCTCATGCAGTCGTTATTGCATCTGGTGGTTATGGAAATGTTTACTTCCTTTCTACAAATGCAATGGGAAGTAATGTAACAGCCGCATGGAAAATTCATAAACAAGGTGCATTATTTGCTAATCCATGTTTTGTTCAAATCCATCCAACTTGCATACCGGTGCATGGAACGAATCAAGCAAAACTAACCTTAATGTCGGAATCACTAAGAAATTCTGGTCGTATATGGGTTCCAAAGAAGAAAGAAGATGCACAAGCGATTCGTGAGGGGAAATTAAAACCGACACAATTAGCCGAAGAAGACAGGGACTATTTTCTGGAAAGAAGATATCCAGCTTTTGGAAACCTAGTTCCCCGAGATGTCGCCTCACGGGCTGCAAAAGAATTATGCGATCAAGGACATGGTATTGAGGCAAATAGCACCAATGAAGGCGTCTATCTCGATTTCTCGTCTGAAATTCAAAATAAAGGAAGACAAGCCGCTTTTGGAAAAGGGAATCACAACCCAAGCGCAGAAGAGATTACCAAATTAGGAAAACAGTGGTTAGAAGAGAAATACGGTAACTTGTTTACTATGTATCAGAAAATAACGGATGAAAATCCGTATGAAACTCCAATGAAAATTTATCCAGCAGTTCACTATACTATGGGAGGTGTGTGGGTAGACTATAATTTACAATCAACTATTCCAGGATGTTTTGTTGCCGGAGAGGCTAATTTCTCTGATCATGGCGCTAATAGATTAGGAGCTTCTGCTTTGATGCAAGGTTTGGCAGATGGTTATTTTGTTTTGCCTTATACCGTTTCAAATTATTTGGCTGATGAAATTAGAACAGGTAAAATACCGACGGACTCTCAAGAATTTATTGATGCAGAAAACCGTGTGAAAACAACTATTGAAACATTCTTAAACAATAATGGTTCAAAATCGGTAGACCATTTCCACAAGCGATTAGGTTTGATAATTTGGAATAAAGTGGGAATGGCAAGAAATGAAGAAGGCTTAAAACAAGCTATTACGGAAGTTGCTGCTTTAAAAGAAGAATTCTACAAAGAGGTATACGTACCAGGTAGTAATGATGAATTGAATCCTGAGCTTGAAAAAGCACTGCGAGTTGCTGATTTAATTGATTTAGGCCAACTGATGGCAATGGATGCTTTGCAACGAAAAGAATCTTGTGGAGGCCATTTTCGTGAAGAATATCAAGATAGTGAAGGCGAAACGCTTCGTGATGACCAAAACTTCTCATTCGTTGGCGCTTGGGAGTATAAAGGAGATGATATTGCTCAAGAAGTGCTTCATAAAGAAGAGTTGAAATACGAGTTTATTAAAATTGCTGCTAGAAATTATAAATAATTAGAGGTATGGCTACGGGAAAAAACATCAACATAAAACTTAAAATTTGGCGTCAAAAAAACGCTAACGATAAGGGTAAAATTGTCGATTACAAATTGGATAATGTTTCTACAGACAGTTCATTCTTGGAAATGTTAGATCAATTGAATGAGGAGTTAATTAACGGAAAGCAGGAGCCTGTTGCCTTCGACCATGATTGTCGCGAGGGAATATGCGGAATGTGTTCTTTATATATCAATGGGCGAGCACATGGGCCAGATACAGGAACAACTACTTGTCAATTGCACATGCGAAAGTTTAGTGACGGGGATACAATTTATATTGAACCGTGGAGATCGAAAGCATTTCCAGTAGTAAAAGATTTAGTCGTTGACAGAACTGCATTTGATCGCATTCAACAAGCTGGTGGGTTTGTTTCAGTAAATACATCTGGAAGAACTATAGATGCCAATGCTACTCCGGTGCCAAAAGACGATGCAGATAAAGCTTTTATGGCCGCTGCTTGTATTGGTTGTGGAGCTTGTGTTGCAACATGCAAAAATGGCTCTGCTATGCTTTTCGTAGGGGCGAAAGTTTCTCAATACGCACTGTTGCCGCAAGGAAAAGTAGAAGCATCTCAGCGTGTTTTAAACATGGTGCGTCAAATGGACGAGGAAGGATTTGGGAATTGCACCAATACTGGCGCTTGTGAAGTAGAATGTCCGAAAGGAATCTCATTAGAAAATATTGCTAGAATGAATAGAGAATACTTGAAAGCAAGTATTTCATAGATTAGTGAAGAAAATGCAAAAACAAAAAACGCATCTAGTAATATAGATGCGTTTCTTGTTTAACATAGTAATATCTCAATATTTTTTAATTTGAGAGGCCATTATATTATTGCTTTTAATTAAGCTATATTTGAACTAGTTATTGAATTATCTCTTTTTAAAATATAGCACAGTCTCTTCCTTAATGTAAAATTTAATGCACAAAACTTACCCCATGAAATTAAAAATTTTCTTATCTATTTTGTTATTTCAATTATGTCAATTGAATATTACTGCTCAAGAAAAGCAAGGTCCAACTTCAATTAATAGAGCGACAAAGATGACTATTGTTCCTAGTTTAGCTTCTAGATCATCGCTAATTCCGGCAAAAGAAAATTTGGGAGAAGCTAAGGATAAGAAGTCGGGAAAAAATATTGTCGTGTACGGAAAGGGATTGCCAAATGGAGATGACCCATTGATTGCAAGAAACAAATCTACCAATAAAATTAACGGTAGAACTCCATCAATTGTATTTGATGGCGCCTCCTCTAATTCACAACCAACAGATCCAGCTGGAGCGGTGGGACCGAATCATTATGTTCTCGTTTTCAATACAGGCTTTAGAATTTTTGATAAATTAGGAACTCCTTTAACTGGACAATTGGACACCAGTAATATTTTTCCTTCCTCAGGATGTTGTGATTTAACATGTGCGTATGATACGCAAGCTCAACGGTTTATCATGACTTTCTTAGGGAATGGCGTTCAAGTAGCAGTAAGTCAGACATCTGACCCGTTGAATGATGGTTGGAATGTGTATGATTTCCCAATGAACACAGATTATCAAAAATTATCTGTTTGGAGTGACGGTTATTATTTGACTGCAAATAAAGATTCTGGACAAGCAGATACCTCGGAAGTAGTTTACGCTCTAGAAAGAACAAAAATGTTGTCTGGGGATCCATCAGCACAAATTATAGGATTTCCTTTGCCAGGCATTGTTACTAGTGGTTTTTATAGCCCACAGGCATTTAATGTGACAAGCTCAAATTTTCCAGCGGCGGGGAATGTGCCTATTGTTTATATGCAAGATGATGCATGGGCTGGAGTATCGCAAGATCATTTGAAATTGTGGACAATCAATGTGAATTGGACTGTTCCTGCGAATTCTAATATTTCTAGTGGGCAAACTTTGGTTACGACACCTTTTACTTCTGTTTTTGATGGCGGTAGTTTCGTGAATCTTCCTCAGCCTTCAGGCGGAACCTTTATTGATGCTTTACAAGCAACGATTATGAATCAAGTGCAGTTCCGAAAATTCCCTTCTCATAACGCTGCAGTTCTAAATTTTGTTGTTGATATAGATGGTACTGCTGCGAAGTTAGCGGCGGTTAGATGGTATGAACTTCGTCAAGATGGTGACGGTTTGCCATGGTCGATTTATCAAGAAGGTACTTACAGTGCCCCGAATCAAAGGCATGCTTGGATGGCTAGTATGGGAATAGATATTCAAGGAAACATTGCAATGGGATATACAGGAATGGGAGGGCTTAATAACCAAGTTGTAAGCACGTATTATACTGGGAGATATGCCAATGACCCACTTGGATCAATGACAATTACAGAGACTCTAATTGCAAATGGTAATGCAAACATCCCAGGAACCCGTTACGGAGACTATGGTCAAATGTCAATTGACCCGTCTGATGATAAATCTTTTTGGTTTGTTGGTGAATATATGAATTCGGGAAGGAAAGATGTAGTGGGAGTCTTAAAAATTGCGCCTGACTTTAATAATGATATTGGGATAGTGAATATTACGAATCCTAATGATGGAACCTTGTCAAACAATGAGGCTATAACCGTTTCAATATTTAACTATGGTCAAAATGTAGCATCCAATTTTCCTGTTTCGTACCAAATTGATGGGGGAAGCATAATTACTGAGGTTTTTACAGGGAGTATTGCATCAGGTGCAACTGCGCAATTTATTTTTACCACTACTGCTAATTTATCCACAGTTGGACAGACCTACATCATTACTTCTAACACGTCACTTTCTTTAGATGAGGACACATCCAATGACTCATTTACTAAGAATGTAATTCATCTCAATCCAAGAGACCTCGGAGTTAGCGCAGTTATCGCTCCTGTTTCTGGAACAGGTTTATCCGCAAGTGAAAGTATTACCGTAGTAGTCAACAATTATGGAGGACAAGCACAATCTAACTTTCCAATTTCCTATAACTTAAATGGAACAATTGTAAATGAAATTTACACAGGTACTTTAGGCCCAAATAGTAATGCCAATTATACGTTTACTCAAACTGGAGATTTTACTGCCATCGGGAATTATCAGCTAGCTTGCTATACTACTTTAAGCGCTGATAGTAACGCTGCAAATGATAGCGTAACGGTAAATATTATTAAAAGCAATTGTCAAGCGAGTGCAAACTGTACTTTAGGAGATGGTTTTAGGTTATTTCAATTGGGAACAATAAATAACGTATCGGGCTGTGGATCGAATGGCTATAGTGACTTTACAAATTTATCGACAATTCTTAATCAAGGAAGCACCAATGATTTAACAATGAGCACAGGATATGGAGACCAGATTTTTACTGTATGGATAGATTTTAATGATGACTTTGTATTTTCTAATGATGAAAAAGTGGTAAATAACTATGAAATTGCCAGCGGACAAGGATCTGGTAGCTATACTGAAACTACAAGTTTGTCAATTCCATTAACAGGAGCACTTGGTGAACATTTGATGAGGGCTAAATCTAATTGGAATAATTTCGTTCTAGATGATTCTTGTGCCGACACAACCTATGGAGAAACTGAAGATTATAGCGTCACAATCATTAGTCCAGCTTTGGGCACCGAAGAAATTTCACTAACTGACACCCAATTGAATGTTATTAATTTGAAAAATAACTTATTTGAAATCTCTCTCGAACATGCCGAATTCAACGAGCCTTTAATTCTTACCGTCTATAGTATCACAGGACAAAGATTAGTGTATCATAGAGTGGAAAAAAGTAATGGCAAGTATTCTTATGGTTTAGATCTTAGTTACGCCTCTGCAGGAGTTTATCTTGTTAGATTAGGAAACGAGCAATTTGGGAAAGTAAAGAAGATTATTGTACAATAGCATAGGAAAAGGCAAGAACGTTGTGATCTGTATATAAATGTAATCAGAGAATTTTTATTGTACGGAAAAATGAAAATAGCCGTAATTCAATCAAAT
>JBIKRP010000158.1:0-5499 GCA_044349145.1 Flavobacterium sp. | reverse complement strand
AAAAGAACTTTTGACCCAAAGGTTCTGGACAAAGAAGCATTTGGGTTTTTGGCGCAAGAAGTACAGCCACTTTTTCCAGAAGCGGTCGGAACAGACCCAGATGGGTATTTAAATTTTGATTTGCATCCAATTTTGATTGCCTCTATCAATGCTTTGAAAGAATTAAATGCAAAAAATGAGCAATTAGAGCAGAAAAGCAGCCAATTAGAAAAAGAGAATCAATTGTTGAAAGAATCAGTACAAGCGATCAATGATAAAATGTTGTTGATTATCGCTGAAATGGAGAAGCTGAAAAAATAAGGGTTACATTTTCAAATAAAAATCTTTTGTCAGCTCTATGTATTCTGGCGTGTATTGATGTCTTGCCGTTTCAATGATGAGTTCATCAGGGGTTAAAACCGGCAATTCATAGCGTTTAAAAGCCAAAAGACTCCGCTTGGTTTCAGAATTTGGGGTTCCTTTTACACGTGTAACCTTTACGGGGAATAATTCGGTTTCAGCGCACAAATCAATAAATCGAGTTTCTTCTTTGAAAGGAATAATCACGGCGAAGATTCCGTTTTCGGATAACAACATATCGGCAGCTTCCACCAAATCTTCGAAAGGCAAGGCATCTTGAAAGCGCGCTAAATCGCGTTGATCGTTTTCGGTTTTGTAGTCTTCTGCGTAAAACGGCGGATTGGAAACAATCAAATCATACTGATCTTCTGGTTCATCCATAAATTCATCCAAACCTGCATGAAAACAAAACAATCGGTCGGACCAAGGGGAGTTTTCGAAATTATCTACGGCTTGCTCGTAGGCGTTTTCGTCGATTTCGATGGCGTCAATTTGTTCAGCGGAGGTTCTTTGCGCTAACATTAAAGCAATCAATCCGGTTCCGGTTCCGATGTCGAGAATAGTGTTGGGATGGTGTTCGATTGGTGTCCATGCGCCGAGTAATACGCCGTCGGTGCCGACTTTCATGGCGGTTTTGTTTTGGTGGATGGTGAATTGTTTGAATTGGAACACGGGGAATTGGATTATAAGATTGTAGGACTTTAAGATTGTAAGATGTGCTTGATATTAATGAAATGCCCTAGCCCTGATAGCAGCGGCAGCCCGGAACGTAGTGAGGACTATAGCGGATAGCAGGTTCCCGGCTTCTGAAAAACATGAAGATCTTATAGTCTTAAAATCTTACAATCTCTTATAGATACATCTCCACCAATCCTTCCGGTAAATTCATCACGACTTTTTTATTTTCCCGATCTATTTTGACCAAGAAATGGTCGATGACGGGAATCAGAATTTCGATATCGCCGTTAAGCACTTCGAAAAGGGTTTGCGCAGAACTATCATTGACCGCAACGATTTTTCCGAATACGCCGAGTCGTCGGTCTTCGATTTCGAAACCAATTACTTCGTGAAAGTAGAATTTGTTGCCGCTCAGTTTTGGGAGCATTTTTAATGGAAGATAAACGGCAGAACCTAATAAGCGATCGGCTTCTTCTTCGGTGTTGACGTCTTCAAAACGAACGCGAAGAAAATCGTTTTTGTGCAGTGAACTGTTTTCAATAAAAAATGGAACCAGATTGTTGTTAAATTCAACAAATACTGATTCCATATTTTCATATAACTCGGGTTCGTCGGTATCTAAATAGATAAGAACTTCCCCTTTGAAACTAAATTTTTTTGCGATTTTGCCTAAATAGAAACAATCTTCTTTACGCATGATCGCTGTAGAATTATGCTTCTTTTTCTTCGCTTGCTTCTTCTGCAGCAGGAGCTTCTTGAACAGCTGGAGCTTCTTCAGCAACTACTTCAGGAGCTTCTTCGGCAGCTGGAGCTTCTGCTTCTTCAACGGCTGGTGCTACTTCAGCAACAACTTCAGGAGCTTCTTCAACCGCAACTTCAGCAACTTCTTCGGCAGCAGGAGTTTCCTCAACAGCAGCTTCTTCGGCAACTTCTTCTTGAGTAGCTTCTACTTCAGCTTGTGCAGCAGCAGCTAAACGTTTTGCATTGGCCGCTTGTTCTGCTTTAAAAGCTTTTGCTTTTGCAGCTTCTTGTGCTTTTGATAATCCGTCTTTTTTAGCGTCAACTTTTCCTGCTTTAGCTTCTAACCAAGCCGCTAATTTAGCGTCTGCTTGCTCTTGAGTTAAAGCACCTTTACGAATTCCGCCATCTAGGTGGTGTTTCAACAACGCTCCTTTATAAGAAAGGATTGCTCTTGCCGTATCGGTTGGTTGAGCACCATTGTGCAACCATTGTACTGCGCTATCTAAGTTTAAATCGATAGTTGCAGGATTGGTGTTTGGATTGTAAGTACCGATTTTCTCTAAGTATTTACCGTCTCTTTTTGAGCGAGCATCTGCCGCTACAACCCAGTAAAAAGGTTTCCCTTTTTTACCATGTCTTTGTAATCTAATTTTTACTGACATAATCGTATGATTAAATTTTGAGGTACACGACCTCGGTTAATTAAGGGCGCAAAGATACACTTTTATTTAAAAAATACTAATGCAAAAAATGATTTTTAAAAAAGAAAACAGAGGCGTTTTATTTGAGCGACACAATAAACGATATTTTTTTTCAATTTTAATTCAAAAATATGTTTTAAAAAGTTACTTTTGTTTTTCAAAATTAGAAAAGTAATGAAAAAAATTCTTTCTTATATCATTGTTCTTTTGGCGTTTGTTTCCTGTGGAGAAGATATTAGCGTAAACGACACCGCTGTATTTCAAGGAGTTAAAGATAATGCAACTTGGATAGGTGGAAATGCCGTTGCAACGATTGAAGTGGGAAATAGAATGTCCATTAAGGCAGTCACTTTGAATGAATCTGTGACGTTAAGAATACCTAAACCAGCTACGTTAGTTGATCCTAGAAAAGAAAATAGTTTTATTACACACGTATTTGGGACAACTACAACAATAAAAGCGACTTATATTCTAACTGCTGAAAGTGATATCTTTACTTATGAAACAGCGATTGGTGTTGGCGATGGCGAGATTGTCATTAAGGAATATGATGGAAATGTAATTTCAGGAACTTTTCGATTTAATGCCGAGAACATAGATCCAGAATCAACAGCACAAGAGATTGTAAATATGCAAAACGGTGTTTTTTACCGCGTGCCTGTGCAATAGGAAAAAGATTGAACTGATAATGATAAAGCCATCTTCTAGTAAGGTGGCTTTTTTTATTTTGATTTATAGTAGTTTAGAACTAAATTAGAAGTACATTTGTGTAATATTTAAAATAATTCATATGAACATTTTTGTTGGAAGTCTTCCATTCAGTATTGAGGAAGCAGATTTAAGAGAGTCTTTTGAGGCTTATGGTGCAGTTGATTCTGTAAAAATTATCACTGATAAATTTACTGGAAGAAGTAAAGGATTCGGTTTTGTTGAAATGACAAATGATGAGGAAGCTTTAAAAGCGATCGCAGAATTAAACGGAGCTACTGTTCAAGGACGTGCAATCGTTGTGAACAAATCTGAACCAAAACCAGAAGGAGAAAGAAAAAGCTACAACAACAGTCGTGGTGGAGATTCTCGTGGAGGTTACGGTGGTGGAAACCGCGGTGGATATTAATCAGTAGATTTTATCTCTATAGAGCGATACTAATTTTAGTATAAAAAAACCATTCAAAAAATTGATTTTTCAGTTTTTTGAATGGTTTTTTGTTGATAACTTTACACGTTTTACTTCTGTAAAATAGTCTAAATTTGAAGTTCATTTTTACCGTATTTTTTAAAATACCAGCACTTCAAATTTACTATGTATCTAATTTTCGACACCGAAACCACAGGACTTCCAAAGCGTTGGGACGCACCAATTACTGATATAAATAATTGGCCGCGTTGTGTTCAAATTGCTTGGCAGTTGCATGATGCTTCGGGAAGAATTCTAGAACATCAAGATTTTCTTGTAAAACCAGAAGGATTTAATATTCCGTACGACGCCGAGCGCGTTCATGGCATTTCAACCGCACTAGCCGAGGAAGAAGGCGTTGATTTGGCGACGGTCCTCGAAAAGTTCAACATTGTCTTAAGCAAAACGCAATTTATTGTGGGTCAAAATTTAGGTTTTGATGTCAACATTATGGGATGTGAATTCCATCGAATGGGAATCGAATCTCCCATGAGTAACATTCCTGTTTTGGATACTTGCACGGAAGTAACCGCTTCGCTACTAAAGCTTCCAGGAGGCCGCGGTGGAAAATTTAAATTGCCAACTTTAACAGAGTTGCATTCCTACCTATTTCAAACCCCATTTTCGGAAGCGCATAACGCTACTGCCGATGTGGAAGCTACGAGTCGGTGTTTCTTTGAATTGATTCGACAAGAAGTTTTTACTTCAAAAGATTTGGGCGTTTCTCAAGACTACTTTGAGGAGTTTAGGTTGAAGAATCCAAAACCAATAGCGTTGGTTGGACTAAAGCACGTCAATCTTAAAGAAGCGTCCGAGCGCATCAGACAACGTTTGGGCAATCAACAAGCGGCACCCATATCAAAGCAAGAACTTTCGGAAAACAAACAGCTTTTACTCGATACGGATTTTGTTCATCTTCACAATCACACTCAGTTTTCGGTATTGCAATCCACCATTAGTGTAGCCGCTTTAGTAAAAGCAACCGTTTCACAAAAAATGCCAGCGGTAGCCATTACCGATCATGCTAATTTGATGGGCGCTTTCCATTTTGTTCGGGATATTCTAAATCACAACAAAGCAGCAGATAGCAAAAACAAAGAAGCAATTGAAAAAGGAGAAGAACCTACCGAAGCTATAGTCAAACCTATTGTCGGCTGTGAATTTTTTGTTTGTGACGATCACAAAGACAAGTCGAGAAAAGACAATGGTTACCAAGTGGTGTTTCTTGCAAAGACAAAAAAGGGCTATCACAATTTAGCTAAAATGTCTTCTATTGCCTATACGGATGGGTTTTATTATGTGCCGAGAATTGATAGAAGTGTGATTCAAAAATACAAAGAGGATCTAATCGTTTTATCTGGAAATCTTTATGGTGAAATTCCAAACAAACTTCTAAACTTGGGCGAGAATCAAGCAGAAGAAGCCTTGTTGTGGTGGAAAAACGAATTCAGAGACGACTGCTACCTAGAAGTCATGCGCCACAATCAAGAAGATGAAAATCGCATCAATGAAGGACTGATTGCTCTTGCCAAGAAACACGACGTTGCGCTCGTGGCTACCAACAATACTTTTTATATCGATAAAGACGATGCCAACGCCCACGACATTTTGCTTTGTGTGCGCGATGGCGAAAAGCAAACCACGCCAATTGGTCGCGGTCGCGGTTATCGTTTCGGTTTGCCAAACCAAGAGTATTATTTTAAGTCGTCGGAAGAAATGAAAAAACTTTTTCACGATCTTCCTGAAGCCATTTCCAATACCACTGCGATTGTTGATAAAATTGAAATATACAATTTAGCTCGAGAAGTTTTGTTGCCGAAGTTCGAAATCCCTACTGATTTTTTAGTTTCTGAAGATGAAACA
>JBIKRP010000157.1:0-5510 GCA_044349145.1 Flavobacterium sp. | reverse complement strand
CGCTCTTATTTTCCAAATTTAAAAGCGAAACAAGTGAAGTACATCCTGATGAATTCCGGAACCGCAGTAGATTCTAATGTTGAAGTAGGCGGAGATCCAAAAGATTTGCGTTCGCTAAGTCAAATTTCGACTTCTGGGAAGATGGTAAATGCATACAACGCTTTTAAAATGGCAGAAGAAATGTCTGTAAAAGCAGCGAAGAAAAAAGTAAAAGGTTAATTTTCGTTACCCTTTTTGTTAAAATGAGCTTGTGAGATTATTGATCTACAAGCTTATTTTAATTTTATAAAACATCAAATTTCTAAAATATGAATAAGTATAATCTACTTTCAATTCTATTCCTTGTTGCTGCAATCGGATGGTCTCAAAACTCCAATTATTGGCAACAAAAAGTCGATTACAAAATGAATGTTGTTGTAGATGCCAAGAACTACCAATACAAAGGCAATCAAACGTTGGTATACACCAATAATTCTCCCGACACTTTAAAGCGCGTATTTTATCATTTGTATAATAATGCATTTCAACCAGGAAGCGAAATGGATGCTCGTCTTCAAAGTATTGCTGATCCAGACAGAAGAATGATAACCAAAACTAAAGTCGACGGAAAGGAAATCAAAGAAAGTCGTATTGCTAAATTGAAACCAAATGAAATCGGATATTTAAGAATTTCAAATTTCAAACAAGATGGACTGGATGCTGCAGCAAAAGAAGTCGGTACCGTCCTCGAAGTGACCTTGGCAAAACCATTACTTCCTAACTCTCAAACCACGTTCTCGCTAGATTTTGATGGACAAGTGCCGGTTCAAATTCGCCGTTCGGGTAGAAATAATGTCGAAGGCGTCGAATTTTCTATGTCGCAATGGTATCCTAAAATCGCTGAATTTGATTTTGAAGGCTGGCATGCGGATCCCTATATTGCTCGTGAATTTCACGGCGTGTGGGGCAACTTTGATGTAAACATTACGATTGATAAAGATTATGTTTTGGGCGGAAGTGGCTACCTTCAAAACAAAAATGAAATAGGAAAAGGCTACCAAGATTCGGGTGTTGTAGTCACTTATCCTAAGAAAACAAAAACATTGACTTGGCATTTTATTGCGCCAAACGTACACGATTTTACATGGGCAGCAGATAAGGATTATTTGCATGATATCTATCAAATACCAAATGGAGCTACCCTTCATTTTCTGTACAAAAACAATCCGAAAATTATTGATAATTGGAAAAAAGCTCAACCGGAAACTGCTCGACTAATGCAATTTTACAACGAAACTGTCGGTAAGTATCCGTATGATCAATACTCAATTATTCAGGGTGGCGACGGCGGAATGGAATACGCCATGTGTACGTTAATCTTGGGTGAGGGTGAGTATGACGGATTGATTGGCGTTATTGCTCATGAAATGGCGCATTCTTGGTTTCAACATGTTTTGGCTTCAAACGAAAGTAAACACAGCTGGATGGACGAAGGCTTTACTTCTTTTCTTGAAGATTTGGGAATGAATGAAATTGCAACAAAAAAGACCGCCAATCCGCATGAAGGTTCTTATAAAGGATATTATTTCATGGCAAATTCAGGTAAAGAATTACCGCAATCAACGCATGCAGATCGCTATGATTTTAATCAAATATATGGGATTTCCTCCTATAGTAAGGGTGATGTGTTTTTGGCGCAATTAGGATATCTCATCGGAAAAGAAAATTTGATGAAAACCGTGAAAAGATTTTATGCTGATTTCAAATTCAAACATCCAACACCAAACGATATAAAGCGAACTGCAGAGCGTGTTTCTGGTGCCAATTTAGACTGGTATTTAACCGATTGGACGCAAACAACGAATACGATTGACTACGGAATCAAAAATGTAGAAGACAGGGAAAATGCTACCACCGTTACTCTGGAACGAATTGGAAGGATGCCGATGCCGATTGACCTCACCGTGAATTACAAAGACGGAACAAAAGAAACTTTTTACATTCCATTGCGCATGATGAGTTTTGTGAAAGAGAATCCAACGCCAGAAACCAAAAGAACCATCTTGGCAGATTGGGCTTGGGCTTATCCGACATTTACTTTTCAAATTTCGAAACCGTTAAGCAGCGTCGAAAAAATAACAATTGACGAAAGCGGATTAATGGCCGATGTCAAAAGAAGCAATAATGTTTATCCTGAAGAAGTGAAATCAGAAGTGAAAAAATAAAACAACGATACATGAAAAAAGCCTCCCTAAATATTATCGAAAGGCTTTTTTATTGTGATCTATATGTTTATCCTCTTTCTTTTAGCAGTTGTTTCTTCAACTTGAGGATTGTGCTTGTCTCTTGTTCGTTGATTATGAAATGTAAAGTTAATCCGAACCAACAACTGTTTTTTATATTGTTTCCATATTATCTTTCAAAATTCATATACTCCTTCTTTTTGGCGATGGAATAACATGTTCAGGACTATTTTTCGTTACCGTTTTATATGAATCGCTTCGTACCTTTGTCATCTTGTTTAGAAAACCAAAATGAATCATAAATATCCGAAATCAGAACGGCTTAAGAGCAAAAACACGATTGACCTTATTTTTTCAAAAGGAAAATCAGTCTCTAAATATCCTCTTAGGCTAGTTTATGCTTCTATTGAAACGGATTCCAACCAACCAATTCAAGTTGGCGTTTCTGTGTCAAAAAAATATTTCAAAAAAGCAGTCGATCGCAATTATTTCAAGAGAGTCCTGCGGGAAACATTTCGGACAAACAAACATATCATTTTGGATGCTGTCGACAAACCTTATGCCTTGATGTTCTTTTACCAAAGTGCTGACCGATTGTCTTACGCAGAAATTCAAGAAAAAACGATTCAATTATTTGAAAAATTTAAGGCACAAATCAAGTCCGAAAAAGAAAACTGAAGCATCAACGGTCTGGCAGTTTCTTTAAGGAATTCCCAATAATTATTGTTTTTAATCGTTAAACTTTTATATTTGGTGCTAATTCGAAAATTCGAACTTTTTACACATCCCAATGAAACCATTTTACAACTTTTCTTTCCTTAAAAAAAGATATCTTATCCCGGTTATTTTAAGTGGATTTTTACTTGTTGGCGCCAGTTTTAAAGAAGATTTTTTTGAAGTTGCCAAACAAATTGAAATTTTCACAACATTATTCAAGTCTGTTAACTCTAATTATGTAGACGAAACGAATCCAGGAGATTTGATGGACAAAGCCATAAAGAGTATGTTGGCTGATTTAGATCCATATACCAATTATTTTAATGAACAAGATGTCGTAAAATTCAAGATCAATAATACTGGAGAATATACCGGAATTGGCGCGTTGATTACTCGAAAAGAAGACAAAGTCATCATCAAAGAACCTTACAAAAACTTTCCCGCCGACAAAGCGGGTTTGAAAGCCGGCGATGAAATTATTCAAATTGGTGATGTAGAATTGAAAGATTTTAAAGACGACGCTTCGCAATTACTCAAAGGCGCAAAGAATACCAAAGTCACTTTAAAATATATTAGGCAAGGAAAAGTACTTACCACAGAAATTGTCTTGGACGAAGTTGATATCAAAGCGGTACCATTCTTTGGCAAAATTGATGATAAAACAGGCTATATTGTTTTGTCGCAGTTTAATAATAAAGCGGCACTAGAAACCAAAGAAGCGCTTGAAAAATTGAAAAAAGACGGTGCCGAGAGAATTGTTTTAGATTTGAGAGGAAACCCAGGCGGCCTTCTAAACGAAGCGGTGAGTATTTGCAATCTTTTCGTTCCAAAAAACGAGGTCATTGTAACGACCAAATCTAAAATAGAAAAGCACAACAACACCTATAAAACGACAAGAGATCCTATCGATACAGAAATTCCTTTGGCAATTATTGTCGACGGCAAAAGCGCTTCTGCTTCTGAGATTGTATCGGGCGCTTTGCAAGATTTAGACCGAGCCGTTATTATTGGCTCACGAAGTTTTGGAAAAGGGCTGGTGCAACGACCTGTCGACTTGACTTACGGCACTCAAATTAAGATTACCATTTCGAGGTATTACACGCCATCGGGTCGATGCATTCAAGCGCTAGATTATTCTCATAAAGATAAAGATGGAAAGGCGATTCGAACCGCTTCAGACAAATACAACGCATTTAAAACGCAGAAAGGCAGAACGGTTTATGATGGTGGCGGTATTCTTCCTGATGTGGTTATGGATGAAACTAAACTTAGTCCAATCACCGAAGCACTCGCTAAAAACGATGGAATCTTCAACTATGTAACCGACTACTATTATAAAAATCCAAATCTCGGAACCACGATTCCAACGATTACTGATGCCGATTTTGCCAATTTTAAAGCATTTCTGAAAAAGCAAAATTTCAATTTTGATTCTGAATCGGAATTGGCTCTCAAGAAAACGTTAGAAGCAGCAAAAAAAGACAAGATTGACAGCGCCATTTCTGCAGAGTACAATCAATTGTTAACTGCTATTCAAAAAAGCGAGGAAGCACAATTGAATAAAAATCAAAAGGAAATAAAAAATCTAATATTGGATGAAATCATTAAGCGTTTTCAGTATAAAGAAGGTTTATATCAATATTATATCAAGAACAATATTGAGGTCAAAAAAGCGGTTGAGATTCTTGCAAATAACCCTGAATACACTAAAATATTAAGTAAATAATGAAGCAATTTCTTGTCTTTTCCCTTTTGTTTTTTTGTGGCTTTTTGTATGCTCAAGAAGAAGTGGTTCAGTCAGTATATTTTGAATTTGACAAGTTCAACTTAGACGAGAAACAAGCCAATACTGTAGTCGACTTTATTAAAAACACGGACTCTACCAGAATTGAATCCATTCAAATATTTGGATATACCGATGACGTGGGGAAGGAAGCCTATAATTTTAAATTATCCACCAATCGCGCCAATGCTATTCGCGAAAAACTCATTCAAAGTGGCATCAAAAACAAAATTATTGTTACCATTGAAGGTAAAGGTCGCATCCTGATTGATGATGATATCGTAGAAAATCTTCCTGAAAAAAGGTCTAAAAACCGCAGGGTTGATTTGGTTCTGAATTTAAAGGCATTGCCTAAAATTGAAATTCCAGGTTTTTATACCACCATCCAAAAAAATCACATCGTTGGAGATCACGTTTATCTTGAAAATTTACTTTTCGAACGCGGAAGCAGTAAACTTACTTTTGAAGCTAAAACACAGCTCGATAAGATTGCAAAATTACTGCTGAAATACCGCAAACTGGAATTTGAAATACAAGGTCATGTTTGCTGCACACCACCTTATCAAAAAGAAGCCATTGACCGAGAAACTCGGAAAAGAAACTTATCAAGCAACCGAGCAGAATCTGTTTTTAAATATTTGGCATTTAAGAAAATTGCCAAAAATAGAATGACTTTCAAAGGATATGGCAACTCGGTTCCTTTAGGAAAAGGTTCTGAATACGATCGTAGAGTTGAATTAGTGATAACGAAAATCTAGTTCGTTAATTTCATTTGAATATGCGGAATA
>JBIKRP010000156.1:0-5551 GCA_044349145.1 Flavobacterium sp. | reverse complement strand
ATACCGCGTATACACCGTATCAAGCAGAAATTGCGCAAGGACGATTGGAAGCAATTTTGAACTTCCAAACGATGGTCATTGAACTTAGCGGAATGGAAATCGCAAACGCTTCTTTATTGGATGAAGGAACAGCTGCTGCCGAAGCGATGGCGTTGTTATTTGATGTTCGTTCTAGAGATCAGAAAAAAAACAACATCAATAAATTTTTTGTTTCGGAGGAAGTTTTGCCTCAAACTTTGTCTGTTTTGCAGACGAGATCAACGCCCATTGGGATTGAGTTGGTAGTTGGAAATCACGAAACATTTGAATTTTCTTCGGATTATTTTGGCGCCATATTGCAATATCCAGGCAAATACGGTCAAGTGCATGATTACGCCAAGTTCATTTCAAAAGCAAAAGAGAGTGAAATAAAAGTCGCCGTTGCTGCCGACATTTTGAGTTTGGTTAAATTGATGCCTCCGGGAGAAATGGGCGCAGACGTTGTCGTTGGAACGACACAAAGGTTCGGAATCCCATTGGGTTATGGAGGTCCCCATGCTGCGTATTTCGCTACGAAAGAAGAATATAAAAGAAGCATGCCAGGGCGAATTATTGGCGTGACCGTTGATACCAATGGAAATCGCGCTTTGAGAATGGCATTGCAAACAAGAGAGCAACACATTAAAAGAGATAAAGCCACGTCTAATATTTGCACCGCGCAAGTTTTGTTAGCTGTGATGGCGGGCATGTACGCTGTATATCACGGTCCAAAAGGGCTGCGATATATCGCTAATAAAGTTCATGGTTTGGCTTGCACACTAACCCACGAGTTAGAAAAACTAGGAATTTATCAAATCAATACTGCTTATTTTGACACGATTGTGGTGAAAGTAGATGCTAAAAAAGTGCGAACTCTTGCCGAAGAGAATCGTATTAATTTCAATTATATTGATGATCAAACCGTTTCTATTTCATTGAATGAAACGACAAGTATTGGCGACTTAAACACAATTGTATCCGTTTTTGCTAAAGCAGCTGACAAAACATTTTCACCTTTCAAAGCACAAAACGGAAATGACCAAGTTCCAAGTAGCTTGGTTCGAACTTCTTCTTTCTTAGAACATGAAGTTTTTAATTACTACCATTCTGAAAGCGCGTTGATGCGTTATATCAAAATGTTAGAGCGCAAGGATTTGGCGTTGAATCATTCGATGATTTCGTTAGGATCTTGTACAATGAAATTGAACGCAGCAGCAGAAATGTTGCCGTTGAGCAATCCGCAATGGAACAATATTCATCCATTTGCACCGTTGAATCAAGTGCAAGGCTACCAAGAAATGTTGGCTAAACTAGAACAACAATTGAATGTCATTACAGGTTTTGCAGGAACCACTTTGCAGCCCAATTCAGGTGCCCAAGGTGAATATGCGGGTTTAATGGTCATTCGAGCGTACCATCAATCTAGAGGTGATCACCATAGAAATATTGCTTTGATTCCTTCATCGGCTCACGGAACAAATCCGGCGTCAGCAGCGATGGCGGGAATGCAAGTTGTGGTAACTAAAACATTAGAAAACGGAAATATAGATGTAGAAGATTTAAGAGAAAAAGCCATTTTGCATAAAGATAATTTGTCTTGTTTAATGCTGACTTATCCTTCTACTCATGGTGTTTACGAAGCATCGATCATAGAAGTTACGAAGCTTATTCATGACAATGGTGGACAAGTTTATATGGATGGCGCCAACATGAATGCTCAAGTGGGTTTGACCAATCCTGCGACGATTGGAGCTGATGTTTGTCATTTAAATTTACACAAAACTTTTGCAATTCCACATGGTGGTGGTGGACCTGGTGTTGGTCCGATTTGCGTAGCCAAGCAATTGGTTCCTTTTTTACCTACCAATCCAATAATCCCAACTGGAGGAGAACATGCCATTA
The DNA here is from genome assembly GCA_044349145.1 of Flavobacterium sp. Lineage (GTDB taxonomy): Bacteria > Bacteroidota > Bacteroidia > Flavobacteriales > Flavobacteriaceae > Flavobacterium. The sequence goes on along the minus strand of JBIKRP010000156.1, from coordinate 3,631 downwards.
CAGCGATTTCTGCGGCACCTTGGGGATCAGCGTTAGTATGTTTGATTTCGTATGGCTACATCTGTATGTTGGGTGCTGAGGGATTAACCGATGCTACAAAATATGCCATTTTGAATGCGAATTATATCAAAGAAAAACTGAACGGTCATTACGAGACTTTGTACACGGGCGAAATGGGCAGAGCCGCACACGAAATGATTTTGGAATGTCGTCCATTCAAACAAAAAGGAATTGAAGTGACTGATATTGCAAAACGATTGATGGATTATGGATTTCATGCCCCGACGGTTTCCTTCCCTGTGGCTGGAACTTTGATGATTGAGCCGACAGAAAGCGAAAATTTAGAAGAATTGGATCGTTTTTGTGATGCAATGATTTCTATTCGAAAAGAAATAGAAGCTGCCAATGCAGACGAACCAAACAACGTTTTGAAAAATTCGCCGCATACTTTGGCGATGTTGACGGCAGAAACGTGGAATTATCCGTACACAAGAGAGCAAGCGGCTTTCCCACTTGATTATATTGCTGAGAACAAATTCTGGCCAAGTGTTCGACGCGCTGATGATGCGTATGGAGATCGTAATTTAGTTTGCAGTTGCGCTCCGATTGAAGCGTACATGGAGAAATAAATGTAGCTTTGCTAATTGTAAATAAATCAGCCCTTTTAGAGATTACTTTAAAAGGGCTTTTAATATCTAAGTGCTATGAATGACATTCAAAATCAAGACGATTTGTATCAGCTCGTTGATGAATTATACAAACGACTGCTGAGTGACAATGCGATTAGTTACATTTTTACGGATGTCGTCAAAATAAAAATAGAAGAACACTTACCAATATTAGTTACTTTTTGGTCGCAAGCAATCCTTGGAACTGGTGGATATACCAATAATCTGACACAACTCCATTTAGATGTAAATCGAAAAGTGTATTTATCTCCTGAACTATTTAAGATTTGGTTGCAGCACTTTGATAAAACAGTAGATGATCTTTTTGAAGGAAGCAATGCAGAGAAAATTAAGACCAACGCATTGAATATTGCGACGGTACTTCAAATAAAAATTGCACAAGAAAAAAGAAATTAATCACAACATTCGCAATTAAATCGGGATTAGATTTGCTATTTCGCAATTAAATTCAATTAATAAACCTTTTCCTAACATTCCAACCTTTTTATTAATAATTTCGTAATGAAATCATTCCTACAATGAATATAAAAATCATAGGTTCTGGAAGCTATATTCCTGAGATAAAAGTTAAAAATACCGACTTCGATAAACATCAATTTCTTAATGAAGACGGGAGTACATTTGCTTACTCCAATGACGTGGTAATTGATAAATTTAAGAGCATCACAGGAATCGAGGAACGACGATATGCTACTCCAGAACTAAACTCATCCGATTTGGCTTTTTTCGCTGCGGAGAAAGCGATTAAGAATTCTGGGATTGATCCAGAAACCTTAGATTACATCATTTTTGCTCATAATTTCGGGGATGTTAAACCCAATGCTATTCAGATGGATTCTGTTCCGAGTTTGGCGACTAGAGTGAAACACAGATTACGCATTCAAAACCCGAAATGTGTTGCTTATGATATTCTTTTTGGATGTCCGGGATGGATTGAAGGTATGTTGCAAGCCAATGCTTATATCAAATCAGGCATGGCAAAACGTTGCTTAGTGATTGGCTCAGAAACCTTGTCAAGAGTTGTTGATGTTCATGATCGTGACAGCATGATTTACTCAGATGGTGCAGGCGCGACAGTTGTAGAAGCGTGCGACGATAATGACGGTCTATTGTCTTATGAAAGTGGCACTTATTCCTACGACGAAGCCAACTATTTGTATTTTGGAAAGTCTTTTAATAAAAATCTCGATCCCGATGTGCGCTATATTAAGATGCATGGGAGAAAAATATATGAATTTGCTTTGAGTAAAGTGCCGCAAGCCATGAAAAATTGTCTTGATAAAAGCGGTGTTCCCATTACTTCCATCAAGAAAATTCTTATTCACCAAGCGAATGAAAAAATGGATGAAGCTATTGTCCATCGATTTTACAAACTTTATGATCAAGAAATGCCGGAGAAAATAATGCCGATGAGTATTACGCTTCTTGGTAATAGTAGTGTCGCGACCATTCCTACTTTATTCGATTTACTTGTTACAAATAAAATCGAGAATCAATCCATTCAAAAAGGCGATATAATTCTCTTTGCATCGGTTGGTGCAGGTATGAACGTCAATTCATTTGTTTATAAACATTAATTCCAGCAAATTCTTCTGATTTCTTATTCCAAAATATAGGAATAATATGGCTATTATTTGCGCATAATTATATGGCTTCTAATTTAAGCAATCAAAAACAGACTTTATTATTGAACTTCTTTTTTTATAGATTTACTGAAAAATAAAATTAAAGTAACAAACTTCCTATATTTGCATCGCTCCTAAACGCAATACATGTACGAAAACACCTATCCTAGTAAGCGATTTAAATTGACCCTTGAATTTGTCAAAAAACATATTGATAAATCGGAAACTATATTAGATTTAGGCGTTGATAACCCTCTTTCAAAAATCATGAAAGAAGAAGGTTTCAACGTAAAAAATACAAATGGCGAAGATTTAGATAAAGACCAAAGTATTTTCGTGACGCAAGAGACAACTGTGGTAACCGCATTTGAAATATTTGAGCATTTACTCAATCCTTACACCATATTAGAAGCAATTAAATCGGAAAAATTATTCATCTCGATCCCGATGCGTTTGTGGTTCTCGCCAGCATATCGTAGTAAAACAGATCCTTGGGATCGTCATTATCACGAATTTGAAGATTGGCAATTGGATTGGCTTTTGCAAAAAACAGGATGGAAAATTATCGACTGTCAAAAATGGACAAATCCTGCAAAGCAAATTGGGTTCCGTCCAATCTTGCGGTTTTTCACTAATCGATATTATATTGTTTATGCTGAAAAAATACAGTAACATTTGTCTGTTTTTTTTATAAGAAACTGATCTTTATCCGGCGGTCATATTGATAATCCAGCACAAGAAGTTAATTCGGCGATTTATTGTAACATCGAGGCATTTATCGAGAAAAAAGGTTATTGTATCGGATTCAAATTAAATAGTTTGAATAGTTTGAGAAAAAGAAGGGATTTGCAATTCGGAATCCCTTTTTTTGTTTTCTAAATTTATACTTTTACTTCCGCAACAAAGGGCACGTATTTGATGAAATATTATGTTATTATTCCTGCACATAATGAGGCGAAGTATATCGCTCAGACCATCACCTCGCTGCTAGATCAAACTCAAGCTCCAAATAAAATTGTAGTGGTCAATGATCACTCAACGGATGAAACCGCTTCAATCGTTGAAAATTTTGCTGCAAAAAACACATCGATACGGCTGTTAAGCATTGAATCCGATGCCATTCATCTTCCAGGAAGTAAAGTCATTCGAGCTTTTCAAAAAGGATTTGACACTGTCGATGATCATTACGATGTGATTGTAAAACTGGATGCCGACTTAATTTTGCCAACTAATTATTTTGAAACGATAATATCCCATTTTACTTCTGACGATGCTATTGGAATGATCGGTGGATTTGCTTACATTGAAAAAAACAAC
>JBIKRP010000155.1:0-5611 GCA_044349145.1 Flavobacterium sp. | reverse complement strand
TTCGGGAAAATAGAATAATCAACAAAAGTCGGTACTTCTATTCCCAATGGATTTGCAGTTCCCTGCAAGTATAATGATATCGGAAAATACCCTTCACCATTTACAAATTGAGCCGCTGGAACGGTAATTCTAAAATTGTGATTCCCAGCACTTAAAAGACCTATATTTATTTTTCTAATCGGTATATTATAACCTGGACACCAATTACTAAAAGATTGCCACTGCGCATCGGTTCTAGGCGAAGGCCCATAAATTCCGTTGGGTTGCGTATTATAAATTCGATAAGGTTCGCATGTCAATTCTCCCGGTTTATATCTCAAAATTGTAGTATTGAAATTATCAAGATAAACGTTATGCCATCTTCTATTATACTCTTCCCCGCCCGAATTAGCACCATGATTTGAAGTAATCAAATAAAAACTAGAATTATCGATGTCGGTCGGCAAATTAATACTAATGGTTCTCACCGTTTGACCCAGTGCATCAGAGGCTCCAACTTGGTAATTATTTAAATTCTTTTTAAAATTTAAAGGTAAAAGGAAATTATTGCTTGAAGTGAAAGGCGTTGTATCTGACACAAAATCTACAGAGCCGAAACAAACGCTATTTATCCCAGCGCAGCCGGCAACCTCAGCTTGAGCGGCATAAGGAACACCGAAAACTTCAAGTTCAACCCAAAAATCATAGGCAGCAATCAGCGCCGGATCTTTAAATATTTTTGCCATATTGTCGATGTTGAAAGTGTACGGAACTTCAAAAGGAGCAATATTCTTATTCATAAATGGAGTAATAAATCTCGCCAATTCATATTTCGGAACCGCATTGGTATCATACGTCAAAGCACCTTTGGGTGTGAATGCTAAATTAACATTACCAATTCGATCGTAATTATCACAATCTGCTTTTATCGTAACGTTTAGCGTCATGGTGCTTCCAAACGCAAGTAACTGATCTTCCGTCAGTTTTTTGGCATATAAATCATTTCGGTGTCGGATAATTCCATCAGGAACAGGAAGACTTACCGTCGCTGCATAGCCATCATAAAAACGAATTTGATTAAAAACATTGAGTGTTGTAATCTGTGCCATTGCTTGAAACGCACTCAAACTCAAAACACTAATAACAAATAGAAGTAATATTTTTTTCATAATATTTTATTTTTAGTAAAAATAACAGAAATTTTGATACAAATCTTTTATCCTATATTTATTTTTTAATGGAGCCAAAAAGGATGGAATGTTTTACTTTTGCGTCAATTCAAATTATAATAAATCAAATGAACGCTGATAAACTTCTAGAATTGTTGTTTTATACCTTGCCTTCCTTAATCACGGGCGGTGTGGCTTACTATTTATTTACTGCCTATTTCAACGACCAACAAAATACCCGTCGATGGCTATTGCAAAAAGATAATCAAAAAGATGCTTTACCACTTCGATTGCAAGCTTTCGAGCGCATGGCTTTGTTTTTGGAGCGCATCAATCCAACCAAACTACTCATTCGCATCAAACCTCTTTCTGACGACAAACACGAATACGAAAATCTTGTCATTGCACAAATCGAACAAGAATTTGAGCACAACTTAACACAACAAATTTACATGACCGACGAATGTTGGACAATCATCATCACGGCTAAAAACGCCACAATTCAAATGATTCGCAAAGCCAATATGAGCGAACGTGTAGACAGTGCCGACAAACTGCGAGAAGTAATCTTATCTGATTTAATGGAAAAAGCGACACCGAGTAGCGCCGCTTTGAGTTATTTGAAGAATGAGTTGAACGGATTTTTGTAAATTACTTTTCGCCACGAAGGCGCTAAGTCACGAAGAAAAAAATAAAAAGGTTCAAAGGATAAATTATTCTTTTGAACCTTTTAAAGTTAAAAACCTTTGCGCCTTAGTGCCTTCGTGGCAAAACCCTATCTCGAATAATTCGGTGCTTCCTTAGTAATCGTCACATTATGCGGATGACTTTCCGTAATACCGCTAGACGTAATTCGAACAAATCTTCCTGTATCTTGCAAAGTAGCAATGTCTTTCGATCCGCAATAACCCATTCCAGCTCGCAAGCCACCAATAAATTGTTGCATGCTTTCATTCAATTCTCCTTTATACGGCACGCGACCTACAATGCCTTCCGGAACCAATTTCTTCACATCGTCTTCCACGTCTTGAAAATATCTGTCCTTTGAACCTTCTTGCATCGCTTCTACGGAACCCATGCCCCGATACGACTTGAACTTTCTTCCTTCAAAAATAATCGTCTCTCCGGGAGATTCTTTCGTTCCTGCCAATAATGATCCTAACATCACGCTATCGGCTCCGGCAGCAATCGCCTTTGGAATATCACCAGTATAACGAATCCCACCATCGGCAATCACTGGAACACCACTGCCTTTGATTGCAGCTGCCACTTCTAACACCGCAGAAAACTGTGGAAATCCAACACCCGCAACCACTCGCGTCGTACAAATCGAACCTGGTCCGATGCCCACTTTTACGCCATCAGCGCCATTCTCAACTAAGAATTTTGCCGCTTCAGCGGTGGCGATATTACCAACGATAACATCCAATTTTGGAAATTTACTTTTAATTTCTTTTAATACATTCACGACCCCTTGCGTATGTCCATGCGCCGTATCAATAATAATCGCATCTACGCCCGCATTAACCAATGCTTCTGCTCGTAAGAAAGCATCTGCTGTAACGCCAATCGCTGCAGCTACGCGCAATCGCCCGAAAACATCTTTGTTGGCAATGGGTTTTTGTGTCAATTTGGTGATATCTCGAAAAGTAATCAATCCAACCAATTTATAATCGACATTGACCACAGGTAATTTTTCAATTTTATGTCCTTGCAAAACCACTTCTGCTTGTTCTAACGACGTTCCTTCTGCCACTGTAATCAAGTTAGAACTGGTCATGACTTCAACAATCGGACGGGTGCTATTCTTTTCAAATCTCAAATCGCGATTCGTTACAATTCCTTTTAGTTTTTTGTTCTCATCAACGATAGGAATGCCACCAATGCCAAACTCTTTCATCGCATTCTTAGCATCGGCAACGGTCGCCGTTAATGGCAATGTCACCGGATCGATGATCATCCCCGACTCCGCACGTTTTACTTTTCGCACTTTAGCTGCTTGTTGCTCGATGGTCATGTTCTTATGCAACACGCCAATGCCGCCTTCTTGTGCCATCGCAATCGCCATAGAACTTTCTGTAACTGTGTCCATAGCAGCAGAAACAATCGGAACATTAAGCGTAATATTTCTAGAAAATTTGGATTGAATACTGACTTCTCTCGGAAGCACATTCGAATAGTTGGGAACTAAAAGTACATCATCGTACGTTAATCCTTCTCCGATAATCTTGTGGTTGTGCGCGTTCATTGCAATTTGTAGTTTATGCTGAACTGGGTTCAGTGTTGTAGTTAAATTGCGAGCAAATATAAAGAAATTAAAAGAAATATATAAGCATATTTAAATCCTAAATGAATAACTTGCATAAAGAAATTATTTCTACCTGAAAGCGGCATCATGACGACACAAAACTCCAATATATCAGGACTTTCAGAAAGTGAAGTGATCCAATCCAGAACAACTTCAGGTCGCAATTCACTCGAGCATCAAGAACAAAATCACTTGCTGCATTCCATCATCGACATGGTGAAAGAACCGATGTTCCTCCTACTTGTTGCCGCAACTGCTATTTATTTTATTACCGGAGAATATGGAAACGGGATATTCATGGCAGTAGCCATTGCCATCGTTTCTGCCATTTCTTTATTTCAAGAATCGAGAAGTCGAAATGCCATTGACACCCTAAAAAAATTATCCCAACCCAAATGCAAAGTCATTCGCGGCGGCAAGGTCGTGGAAATTCTGAGTGAAGAAATTGTCATGGGCGATTGCATTCAAATTGAAGAAGGCTCTTTTATTCCCGCAGACGGAATCATCCTACAATCCAATGATTTTTCTGTGAATGAATCGATACTCACTGGCGAATCGCTCTCCGTATTAAAAAATGAAACTTCCGAAAACAAACACGTTTTTCAAGGCACCATCGTCGCCAGCGGCTTGGCCATTTGTCAAGTAACTGCCATCGGAAACCAAACCGAATTGGGAAAAATTGGAAAAAGTCTCAGCACCATCGAAGAAGAAAAAACGCCATTGCAAATTCAAATCGGCAATTTCGTCAAAAAAATGTCGATTATTGGCTTGGTGATTTTTGGTGTTGTTTGGGGCATTAATTACTACAATTCGCATCAAATTTTAGGCAGTCTATTGCAAGCACTGACTTTGGCGATGAGCGTCATTCCAGAAGAAATTCCAGTGGCCTTTGCCTCGTTCATGGCTTTAGGCGCCTGGCGTTTACTCAAAATGAGCATCATCGTCAAACAAACGAAAACGGTCGAAACTCTAGGAAGCGCCACGGTAATTTGTACAGATAAAACGGGAACCATCACCGAAAACCGTATGACTTTAGCGCAATGGTTTACTTTAGAAGATAATCTGTTGCATGTTCCAACAGACAAAAGAAGTGATTTAGACAATGAACTCCTAAGTCTATCCATGTGGTCTAGCGAGCCCATCCCATTCGATGCCATGGAAATAGCACTTCACGAAGCCTACGAAAAACTCGAAATCAATGATGATCGCCCGTTCTACCAATTGATTCATGAATATCCATTAAGTGGCAAACCGCCAATGATGACACATGTTTTCCAAAACAAAGCTGGACATCGGATTATTGCTGCCAAAGGCGCTCCGGAAGCCATCATGTCGTGCTCGAAATTATCAGAGGCACAAACCCAGCAAATTCATGATGCCATCACCACCATGACGAACGAAGGCTACCGCGTTTTAGGGGTTGGAGTTACTACTTTTGAAGGAATCAATTATCCGAAAACCCAACAAGAATTCGCTTTTCAATTTAAAGGATTAGTCGCGTTTTACGACCCGCCGAAACACAATATTAAAGCGGTTTTTGAAACGTTTTACAAAGCAGGTATTCAAGTCAAAATTGTCACGGGCGACAACGCTGCCACCACGACCACCATTGCCAATCAAATTGATTTTAGAAATACACATCATACCCTAAATGGCGATGAACTCATGACGATGGACGAGGCGACATTGAAAACAAAAGTCATGGAAACCAGCATCTTCACCCGTATGTTTCCGGAAGCGAAACTCAAAATCATCAAAGCGCTTAAAGACAACAATCAAATTGTAGCGATGACCGGCGACGGCGTTAATGATGGACCTGCACTAAAATCAGCACACATCGGCATCGCCATGGGTAAAAAAGGAACTGAGATTGCGAAAGAAGCCGCCAACCTGATCTTGATCGACGACGATTTCGCAAAAATGGTCGATGCGATTGCGATGGGAAGAAAAATCTACCTCAACCTCAAAAAAGCCATCCAATATATCATCTCGATTCACATTCCGATTATTCTCATTGTCTTCATTCCACTGGCGTTGGGCTGGGTATTTCCCAACATCTTCACTCCTGTTCATATTATATTTTTAGAGATTATCATGGGGCCAACTTGCTCCATCATCTACGAAAATGAACCGATGGAAAGCGATTTGATGCTGC
>JBIKRP010000154.1:0-5612 GCA_044349145.1 Flavobacterium sp. | reverse complement strand
CATTTCCAATACCACTGCTATTGTTGATAAAATTGAAATATACAATTTGGCTCGAGAAGTTTTGTTGCCGAAGTTCGAAATTCCTACTGATTTTTTGGTGCCTGCAGATGAAGTTGATGGTGGAAAACGAGGGGAAAACTCTTATCTTAAGTATTTGACGTTTAAAGGAGCAGAGAAGAGATACGGAGAAATCACTCCTGAAATTAAAGAGCGTCTCGATTTTGAGTTAACCACCATTGAGAATTCGGGGTATCCTGGTTACTTTTTGATTGTGCAAGATTTTATCGCAGCCGCCAGAGAAATGGGAGTTTCGGTGGGTCCAGGTCGTGGTTCTGCAGCAGGTTCTGTGGTGGCGTATTGCCTTTGGATTACCAATATCGACCCGCTGTTATACAATTTGCTTTTTGAGCGTTTCCTCAACCCAGATCGTGTGTCGTTGCCGGATATTGATATCGATTTTGACGACGAAGGCAGAAGTAAAGTCATGGATTATGTAATCACTAAATATGGTTCTAAACAGGTTGCACAGATTATTACTTACGGGACGATGGCTGCGAAATCGGCGATTCGAGATACCGCTCGAGTTTTAGATTTGCCGTTGTTTGAGGCGGATAAAATCGCGAAATTGATTCCGGGGTTGATTCCGTCAAAATGGAATTTAGCACGTTTCTTAAATGACACTGAAGCTGAAATTAAAAAAGTATTACGTCAGGAAGATTTTGAGAATATTAAAGAATTAATTGAAATTTCTAAGGAGGAAGATTTGAGTGGCGAGACGATTCAACAAGCTCAAATTTTAGAAGGAAACCTCAGAAATACTGGTATTCACGCATGTGGAGTTATCATTACACCAAGTGACATCACCAATTTTGTTCCGGTGGCGACCGCCAAAGATTCGGAATTGTATGTGACGCAATTTGACAACTCGGTTGTGGAAAGTGCTGGTTTGTTGAAGATGGATTTCTTGGGATTGAAGACTTTGACTTTGATTAAAGACACAGTCAAATTGGTCAAGTACCGAACCGGGAAAACACTAGATCCAGACTCCTTTCCAATTGATGACATAAAGACTTACGAGCTATTTCAACGCGGGGAAACCGTTGGGATTTTTCAGTATGAAAGTGCGGGAATGCAGAAATATATGAAGGAATTGAAACCAACAGTTTTCAATGACTTGATTGCGATGAACGCCTTATATCGTCCAGGTCCGATTGCTTATATTCCGAGTTTTATTAAAAGAAAAAACGGCGAAGAGCCTATAGAATATGATCTTGAAGCCTGTGAAGAACTGCTTAAAGACACTTATGGCATTACAGTTTACCAAGAACAAGTAATGCTGTTGTCACAAAAATTGGCAGATTTTTCGAAAGGTGATGCCGACGTTTTGCGAAAAGCGATGGGTAAAAAACAACGCGATGTACTGGATAAAATGAAACCCAAATTTATCAGTCAAGCGGCATCCAAAGGCCATTCAGAGGATAAATTAGAAAAGATTTGGAAAGACTGGGAAGCATTTGCAGAGTATGCTTTTAATAAGTCCCATTCAACTTGCTACGCATGGATAGCTTATCAGACAGCCTATTTGAAGGCGAATTATCCAGCCGAATATATGGCGGCTGTGCTCTCCAATAATATGAGTGATATTAAGCAAGTTTCCTTTTTTATGGAAGAATGCAAGCGCATGGGATTACAGGTTTTGGGACCGGATGTGAACGAGTCTTTTTACAAATTTACAGTAAATGAAAATTATGCGGTTCGTTTCGGAATGGGCGCTGTAAAAGGCGTTGGTATGTCGGCTGTCGAAACCATTGTCGAAAACAGAAAGGACGGAAAATATAAATCTATTTTCGATTTGAGTAAACGAGTAGATTTGCGAGCAGCTAATAAAAAAGCAATTGAAAATCTGGCTTTAGCGGGTGGATTTGATTCATTCGGAAATACCTTGCGAGCGCAATATTTTCATGATGAAGGCGATGGAATTACATTCTTAGAAAAAGCCATCAGATACGGCGCTAAATTTCAAGAGAATGAAAATTCTTCACAAGTGAGTTTGTTTGGAGAAGCCAGTGATGTGCAAATTCCAGAGCCAGTGGTGCCTCCATGTGAAGATTGGACAACCATGGAAAAATTGGCAAAGGAAAAGGAAGTCGTTGGGATATATATTTCGGGTCATCCACTCGACGATTATAAATTTGAAATGCGTTATTACTGTAATTCGAAGCTGGAAGCACTAAAAGATCTTACGCAATATGTCAACAAGAATCTTTCTGTCGGCGGGATTATTACCAATGTGCAGCATCGTGTAGCAAAGAACGGCAAAGGCTGGGCATCTTTTGCTTTAGAAGGTTTTGACGAAAGTTTTGAGTTTCGAATATTTGGCGAAGAATATTTGAAATTTCGTCATTACTTGATACCAAACAATTTTACGTACATCCGATTGGTGGTGAAAGAAGGCTGGGCTGATCGAGAAACGGGTAAAAAAGGAGAACCCAGATTACAGTTTTTGAATGTTCATTACTTACAAGATGTTCTGCCAACGTATGCTAAGAAGCTAATTATTCATATGAATATCGAAGACTTAAGCTCAGATTTGATTACAAAACTGCAGACTGTTTTTCAATCCAATCGAGGGGATCATTCTGTGACTTTTGAAGTGTTAGAGATAGAGACAATAAAGAAACAAGCTGAAATCGCTGCGCCTATTTTTATTACGAATGAAGAAGTTAGTGACGAGCAAGATTTGCTTTCAATTTCTGAAGAAACAGAACCAGAAGTGACTTTGAGCGAGGAGAAGGATGAAATTAAGATAATCACCAAGCTCTCGATGCCAAGTCGAAAATTGAAGATTAGTATATCAAATGAATTGCTTCAAGAATTAGAGAAAATGCAACTAAATTTCAAGCTGAATTAGTTTACAACAATTCTAATTCTATTTAAATGTTAGGCGAAGTTTCCCTATAAAAAAATGGCTCGTCATCTGTATTTACTTTTAAAAGCATCAGGGCGTATAAAAATGCTGGTGCCGCAATTCTCATTCCTGAATGGTTGATCGTGAGGAACCAAAATGTGAAGAAAATAATTATAAAAGGATTCTCTTTAAACTTAAAGAATAAACTCAAGGGTATGACAATTAGAATTAAGATATTGATTAATCCTAAGCTACCATGCTCCGCTAACAAACGCGTTAACTCGGCATGTGACCTCACTTTTGTACCGTGTTTGACTTCCCGAAAATGATTTGCATTTCCAACACCTATACCCAAAATGGGGTTTTTAATAAACATCTTCATTTCTTCAAACGCTATTTCTTTTCGATCTGTAGCTCTATCCTCTCTTATTTTACCTCTATGATCTCTATTGGTGTATCTTTTTTCAATAAGTCCGTTCGTTTGGAAGGATATCAAAGCAACTACAGCTATAAGAACTGCAAAAAAACACATGAATCCTTGCTTCGATTTTGCCTTACCATAGGATTTAGAATTGTAGTAAATGGAAAATAAAAATACAATACAAACCAAACAACCTGTTATCATGCCACCTCGAGAAAAAGTCAACATCCCGCGATAACACATCAAAGAAAAAAGAAAAAAATTAATACCTAAACGAATTCTGGTAGGACTATTTAAAATGAATTGTGCAAAAAAAACAAACATTCCCAGTCCGAATGTTGAAGCTACTTGATTGGGGCCAAATCCTCCAGAAAACCAATAATTTGAACTTACGCCGCACAAATAAACACTGATTTCAGGACTGTGTAATATTACAAAAACGGCACAAGACAAAATGGGAAGCCCAATACAAATTAAGATCTTGTACAATATTGCTAATTCAATATTTTTCTTATAACAATAAACAGATAAAATACCCAGACATACAGGACCGGATAGGCTAAAAGAAATCTCATTTAAAACATCCTTTGAAGCACCATCCAAATTTAGATAAAAAACAACACTGGGAATTAATGCCAAAAGATAAACCCAATACAGCAATGCCTTTTTTGAAAACCCGTGATAGTGTATTCCTAAAATAGTCAATACAATAACACTATACTTTGCAAACTCATAATTAAGAAAACCGCCCATCATTCTTATGAAAACCTCCACGCCGATGAAATAGCCCGCTACTTGCAGAATTTCATGGTTTCTATTTTCGTTGTATATGATATAAACCAATCCGAAAATAGCGATTATGATGCCGTAGAAGCTCCCAAATTTGGGATAATGAAAAAGAAAAACACCTAATATTACATGAACAAACAGCAGAAGTAAATAATTCTTCTCTAAAGAAAATTTATCTGTAAAAGCAGGCGTGAAGAATGGTTGTCTTTGGTACAAAAAAATTTGCTTTTAGAAATTTTTAAAATCTAAAAGCAAATGTAGGTAATTCGGTTGTTAATTTAATTTTTAGAATAGATCTAATAATCACTATTCCGACAAATGCTTTTATTGCAATTTCGCCAACCAATAAGACGCATTCAAATGCAATCTGGAGTGGTTTCCGCTGACTTCTGTCCAACCAGGATACAAATTATCGCCCGGATTTCCTGTTCCATCGTCTGCTGGAGAACTATCGGTGATTAAAACAACTCTTCCGTTGAAGTAAGTCGATGACGCGCACATCACGCCGGTTGTACTGGTTTTGGCTAAGCCAGTTTTCCAAATTAGTCCTTTTACAGAGGCATTGGCAGTAGGCGTTATTTTGATAGAAGCGCCAGCACTAAACTTAAGTTGTGTTACCGCACCTTGCGATCCATTGAGTATGGTGTTGGTTGCGTCGTTCAAGACGTTGGTCGTTGTTTGAGAGAAATTGACCAATTCTACTGCTAAGCCAAAGGGATTTGTTTGCACAGAATTGGAAGTCATCAAATTATTCCAAACTGCTGCCGAATCTTTTCCGTCATTATTTCTGTCAGAGCCGTTGTGATTCGCAATCATAAAAAGGCCGCCACCATTTTTGACAAAATTGATAATTGCTGTTTTTTGTGCTGTCGTAAAAAGTACGTTTGGTTCATCTACCACATATACATCATAATTGGATAAATCTTGCGCATTGGTCGTGCTACCATAAGTAATAGACGCTCCTGGCGCTAAAGTTTCTACTGAATGTCCTTCTTTCACTAAGGCAATTCCCCATGCGGATATTCCGCCTCTCCAGTAATTTTCTGGTGTCGTTGCTGTAACGGTACTTTGTAATGGATTTGGGAAACGGATTGGCGTTCCGCTGGTGTTTTCGCAGATTACCCAATCAGCATTACCAGCAGTTTGTGCCTTGGTCGCATCAAAAAGGAAGCGTTTTGGGGTTGTTGTTCGTAATTGTGGCGTGGCTGCTGTGTTGGTTGTTGAGGTTTCATTATCGCCAGTACAAGAGAGAATTAGTATTGACAAAGCGAAAGTGCTCAGTAGGGTTTTAAAGTGATTCATTGGTTTTTATAGTTTAAAGTGTAATAAATTGAGAAATCAAATATATACTTTTTTGTTATTCAGTATCACTAGTGTCCACTATAGATTAAAAAAAGTTCTTTGAAATTATTGTAAATCTGTATTTTAAGTCTCATTTTAGAGCGTGACGATTTGAAATGAATCCATTATGTTCGTAAATTAACTTTACGAATA
>JBIKRP010000153.1:0-5616 GCA_044349145.1 Flavobacterium sp. | reverse complement strand
AGGTAACTTTCTGTCATGCTATTTTTTTGTTTTTTTACTTCGATCTGCAGTCTAAAATAGACTTGCACACTTTTTCAATCTTCGCTTTAATATTATCCAAAAATAATTTTACAAATTAGTTGTCTTTGGGATCAGTATCAGCTAGGGTCGACTGCTTTCTAAATATCTCAATATAGTAACCAATTTGCAAAAAATCTCGACCGGTTTCGTCATTGATCTTATAATCAAATTGATGCAAATAACCAATTTGTAAAGTAGTTGCTTTTGAAGGTTTGTAATTACAAGCAAACAAAACTCTATTTCTTTCAAAATACGGTTCGTCGTTGGTGAAAAAAAGCTCGTTACTAGCACTAACCTGAAAGGGTTTAAAACCTTTGCTTTCCTTTCCGAATGGGTACGAGAGGCCAAGTCTGTAGCGGTAGCGATTTCGATAACCATTGCTGGTATATCGAAATTCAGCTCGGTAGCGCTGCTCGACAGTAAAAGCGCCTAGTTTTTGTGAAAGGATTACTTGTGGCCAAATTCTAAATTCGTTATTGTTTTTTGGTGTTACAAAGTTTCCACCTTCTTTGTAGGTTTGGTAACTACCAGCACCCAAAGTCAACTTTAGATTTTTTAATGCTTTATAGTCAAAACCGCCTTTATATTCGTAATAATGAAAGTCATCATAAAATTTAAGTGAACGCAATTGTGCTTCGCCAAATACGCTCATTTTATCATTGAACGTGTATTTTAGATTGAGTACATTCCAACTGCCTAAGTCGCTCGATTGCCCAAACGAACTGGTCGAAATGCAAAGCAATATTGTTGCAATGTAGAGTATTCTCATTTCCAAATCTATTATTCTATTTTAATATCATATTGTTCCAAAAGTCCTATGATTCCTGAGGTTGCAAACTTGGCTTTTTTCATCGGATTCAATTCCGGATTGATTTTATAATGCATGGCCGTCGTAAAATCAGCGCCAGCCAATTGGGTTTCATTAAAAATGGCATTTTCCAAATTGCAATGATCAAACACAGCTTGCGTCAGATTCGTTCCGACGAAAGTCACTTCTTTCATCGAGCAGGAAACAAATTTCGTTTTGGGCATTTTTTTATTGGCAAATGAGGCATAATCGAGAATGCAGTCTTCAAAATTGACTTGGAACAGGAAGTCCGTGCAACTTTGAAATTGAATTCCCAACACTTTACAGTTTTTAAAAAACACTGATTGTAAACTCGTATTCCCAACTTGCCACATCGATAAATTACAATCGATGAATTCGCAATCTAAAAAAGTGCTGTTGGAAAAATCTGAATTGGAGAAATCGCACTGTCTAAAGATACAACCTTCAAATTCTTTATGTTGAATCGAAGCGCCAATCGCCACTACTTTTTCAAAGGTTTTATTGATGTGGAGCAAGTCTTTCATTAGTCGTCGTTGCTATCAAACAAACAATCTACGATGGTTTTGATCCCCATAAACATCATATAGACTCCGCCTAAGCATAGTGCGATTCCAATCGCCAATACCAAATAATGCCAGACATTTTCTTTATTGATAAAAGCGTTGTAGATGAGTGTCGGTCCAGACAGCAATAGGGGCAAAGCCCAAGCAAGTTTGCCGATTCCTTTGTTCAATTGTGTTTTGTCGATTCCCATCTTTTGGCTAATTTATAGTGATATAGCAATGCAAAAATAAAACTTCCTACCGCATGAAAAGCGATTAGGTAGAGGAATAAAAATATTTTTTTTAATTCCCAAGGATCTTGGGCAAAAAAGTGAATGCCCGAATACAGAATTATGAAACTGTAAAGAATTAGTACAATTGTGTTAATCAACACGTATTGTTTGAATTTGATCCATTTTCGCAGTAGAAATCCGGTTAGAAATCCTAGAATCGGAATTAGAGCAACGATGGTGTATAACAAGTACATTTTAATGTGAATTAAAAGCATCAACCGCTTTTCGAACGCTGCCGTGTTGTTGCAATAAGGTGGCGGCTTCTTCGTACGAAACGCCGATTTCGCCCATAATCATTTTGACGCCGCGATCAACGAGTTTGTCATTGCTGAGTTGCATATCGACCATTTTGTTGCCTTTGACTTTCCCGAGTTGGATCATCGTGGCGGTAGAAATCATATTGAGTACGAGCTTCTGTGCGGTTCCTGCTTTCATGCGTGAACTGCCGGTGACGAATTCAGGCCCAACGATTACTTCAATCGGATACTTCGCAGTTTGCGACAATGGACTTCCCAAATTGCAAGTGATACAACCCGTTGCAATGTTATTTTCGTTGCATTTTTCTAATCCGCTGATGACGTAAGGAGTGGTTCCTGACGCTGCAATTCCGATGACAACATCATTGTTGTTGATGTGATGGGCTTGCAAATCGAGCCAAGCTTGTGTGGTATTGTCTTCGGCATTTTCTACCGCGCGACGGATGGCTTTGTCGCCGCCGGCTATGATGCCGTTGACGAGATCGAAAGGCACGCCAAAAGTAGGTGGACATTCAGATGCATCCACAATGCCGAGTCGACCGGAAGTTCCTGCGCCGATATAAAACAAACGCCCACCGAGTTTCATTTTGGCAACGATTTCTTGTACCAATTTTTCGATTTGTGGCAGTACTTTCGCCACTGCTAAAGGCACAGTTTGGTCTTCTTGATTGATATTGGTGAGCAAGTCAGCTACCGACATTTTCTCGAGGGCTTCGTATTTGGAAGATTGTTCGGTGGTTTTGGTGAAGGACATGGGGAATTGTTGAATTGTTGAATCGTTAAATCGTTAAATCGTTGAATCGTTAAATTGTTGAATCGTTGAATCGTTGAATCGTTGAATCGATTGATTTGTTGACTGTCAAAAATAGTGAATTTGACGGGCGAAATGAAAAATTAGTTTTAAAACTTGGAGATTAATTTCGAAGTTTGACTGATGACTAACGAATGGTGAATTTTGAAGTTTGGTTTGCGTGAGGGATAGAAGCGGCATCCTTTTGCGCTAGGAAAAATCCCCTCGACTGTACTTCGACTCCGCTCGGTATAAACTACCTCGGGGTGACAAGCGCAAAAGATAGAGCGGAGAGCCCGACCCTTGTGGTCACGCCCAACAATTAAATAAAATACGCCAACAAAATCCCCAAGACAATCATCGAGACTTTAGCAATGTTGAATTTGTGGCCTTCGCTGCTTTCGAAAATAATCGTCGATGAAATATGGAAGAGTATTCCGATGACAATCGCCGTGATCTCGGTGTAGTAGTCTTGCAGGAAACCGACTTGATTAGCGACCAAAGTTCCGAGTGGTGTCATGATGGCGAAGGTGAGCATAAAGAAAAGTATCGCCGTTTTGTTGAGTTGACTTTTGATAAAAAAGGTCGTTAGAATCACAGCGATGGGCAAGTGGTGCACACTGATGCCCCACGCTAAATTATGGTGGCGATTTACGGGTAGACCTTCTAAGAACGCGTGAATACACAAACTGATAAACAACAACCATGGAATTTGAATCATCGTTTCCTGTCCGTGCACATGTCCGTGTTCGGCGCCTTTAGAAAAGAATTCTAAAATAATCTGGAACAAAATACCGACCATTATGAAAATACCAATCGAGTGATTGCTGTTTTGCTTCG
Organism: Flavobacterium sp.; assembly: GCA_044349145.1. Taxonomy (GTDB): domain Bacteria; phylum Bacteroidota; class Bacteroidia; order Flavobacteriales; family Flavobacteriaceae; genus Flavobacterium. The sequence continues at coordinate 2,005 of JBIKRP010000153.1, read as the reverse complement.
CCAGTTCGCTGCCGCTCGAGTGGTAAACTTCTGGCAACAAATGAACCACGGTGAGTGACAACAAAAACGAACCGCTAAAAGCCAACAGCAATTTGAGGTTTTTCTTGTTTTTGGGTTGGATGAATAAAGCCACGCCGTAACCCATGAGCACCGATAAAAAGGGTAAAAGATAGTTCATTATTTGAATATCATGATGAGACGTTCGCTATCGGTTTTGTGGAATTTCTTGAGTTTATAATCGCCGAAAATGTCTAAAAGATAAATGCCCGCTTCGGTCATCAATTCTTGAAAATCTTGCAGCGTAAAAGCGCGCACTTTTTCGGTAAAATGAAATTTTTGACCGTTATCTTGAAAGTCGATTTCTTTATAAATATAGCCATCAATATGATAACGCTTGATGTGAAAATTGATGTTTTCTACCGTTTTGGTTTCTTCCGGAACTAGGTTGGCTACCACATTATTGACGTTCATAAAATCGATCACGCCAAAACCATATTCGGTCAGACTTTCTTTAATAGCGATAAGTGTTTTGAGATGGTCGTCGTCGTTTTCGAAATAGCCAAAGCTGGTGAATAAGTTGAAAATGGCATCGTATTTTTCGTCGAAGGAATGTCGCATGTCGTGCACTTGAAAATGTAAGGTGGCATTCGCATTCTTGTTGGCAATCGCAATACTGTTTTCAGAAAGGTCAACACCTACAACGTCAAAACCCAATTGATTGAGATAGATGGCATGACGTCCTTTTCCGCAGGCTAAGTCCAATACTTTTGCGTGTTCAGGCAAATTGAGATATTGGGTGAGATTATCCATAAAGATCTGTGCTTCACGGTAATTTCGTTCTTTATATAAAATGTGATAATACGGAGAATCAAACCAAGAGGCGAACCAATTTTCTGATGCAGGTTTTTGAGAATTTGACATTTATTCTATTGCATTGAATTCTGAACGCGCAAATTTAGTGTATTTTTGCACCGAATACTTGATTTTGCAATGGAAAATAATTTTAAAATGATTGCCAAAACCTTTTTTGGTTTTGAAGAAATACTTGCTAAAGAACTGAGAATGTTGGGCGCACAAGACGTCGAGGAAGGCGTTCGAATGGTGAGTTTCAAAGGCGACAAGGGTTTTATGTATAAGGCCAATTTGTCTTTGCGTACAGCTTTGAAGATATTGAAACCGATTTATTATTTTCGTGCAAACACCGATGTCGCTTTGTATAAAGGGATTTCTGGAATCAAATGGTCGGATTATATGAATTCGAACCAGACGTTTGTGATAGATACAACGGTGCATTCGGATTATTTCAAACATTCACAGTTTGTGGCTCAAAAATGCAAGGATGCGATTGTTGATCAGTTTAGAAATAAAACAGGACAGCGCCCAAGTGTTGATAAAGATTATCCAGATTTGCGCATCAATATTCACATCGATAAAGATCAGGTTTCGGTGGCATTGGATACTTCGGGTGTTTCTTTGCACCAACGCGGTTATAAAACGGCAACGAATATTGCGCCGATTAATGAAGTACTTGCCGCGGGAATGATTTTGCTTTCGGGTTGGGAAGGACAAGGCGATTTTCTAGATCCAATGTGCGGTAGCGGAACCATTTTGGCGGAAGCGGCAATGATTGCGTGTAATATTCCAGCCAACATCAACCGTAAAGAATTTGCTTTCGAGAAATGGAACGATTGGGACAATGATTTGTTCGACCAAATTATGGATTCGCTGCTGAAGAAAGTCCGCGAATTTCATTACACCATCAAAGGTTACGATAAAGCGCCAAGTGCTGTTTTGAAAGCAAAAGACAATATCAAAAATGCGAATTTAGAAGAATACATCACGATTCAAGAGAAGAACTTTTTTGATACGGAAAAAGAGAGTAAAGGTCCATTGCATATGGTTTTTAATCCTCCATATGGCGAGCGATTAGATATTGAAATGGAGCGGTTTTATCGTGAAATTGGTGATACATTAAAGCAAAATTATCCAGGAACCAACGCCTGGT
>JBIKRP010000152.1:0-5619 GCA_044349145.1 Flavobacterium sp. | reverse complement strand
AAGTTGGTATGAATTCGTGATTGAAACCTACCGAAGTCGATTTGAAGAAGTCTTAGAAGTCATTGATAACATTGCCTTTAGAGCGATGGATGAAAGATTAGAATTTTATTTGAAACGCCATCAGGAAGCTTGTGGTTGCAACGAAATCAAACTTTCTCATCAAGAAATCGCATCCGAACTCAATACTTCAAGAGAAGTAATCTCGCGCTTGTTGAAAAAAATGGAACAACGTGGACTTCTAAAATTGCACCGAAATCAAATCGAAGTACTCAAATAAAAGATAATTCATGGAATACTTCGGTTATTTCGCTTCTATACTCATCGGCATTACTTTAGGCCTAATTGGCGGCGGCGGCAGTATTCTAACCGTGCCGATTTTGGTTTACTTATTTCAAATCGATCCTGAAAATGCGACGAGTTATTCCTTATTCATTGTTGGCATCACTGCGTTAGTGGGTAGCTATCGCCATTATACATTGGGAAATCTTCAACTCAAATCGGCGTTATATTTCGCCATTCCCTCGGTTTTGTCACTCCTTTTCGTCCGCAAACTGGTCTTGCCAAATATTCCTGATTTGCTTTTCACTATCGACCAGTTGGAAGTCACGAAGAACTTATTGATCATGTTTGTATTTGCGATTTTGATGATCGCTGCCTCAGTGTCGATGATTCGAAAATCAAAAACGGAGAAAAACCCATCAGCACTCAATATTCCACGTTTGGCTTTTATTGGTTTTTTAGTCGGATTTGTTACTGGTTTCTTAGGCGCAGGCGGTGGATTCTTGATTATTCCTGCCCTACTCTTTTTCGCCAATTTACCGATGAAACAAGCGGTCGGCACTTCCTTATTTATCATCTTCATTAATTCGCTCATTGGTTTTACTGGCGACATAATCATGGGAACCACAATTAATTATCAATTACTATTTACAATTACTACCATCGCGATTATCGGAATGCTAATCGGAACCCAATTATCGAAGAAAATTGATGGTGCCAAATTGAAACCTGCATTTGGCTGGTTTGTTCTTGTGATGGGCATCTACATCATCACTAAAGAGCTCTTTTTGAAATAATTGCCTTGTGTGACAAAAGTCATAGTTCTACAATTTTTCTGCACTTAACTTTGCGGTAAACTATAAAATGACACCATGAAAGTAGAACAAATTTATACCAGTTGTATCGCGCATGCTGCTTACTATATTGAAAGTAATGGTGAAGCGGCTATTTTTGATCCATTGCGCGAAGTGCAACCCTATCTCGACCGAGCCGCAAAAGATAACGCCAAAATAAAGTACGTTTTTGAAACGCATTTTCATGCCGATTTTGTTTCGGGTCATTTAGATTTGGCTCAAAAATCGAATGCATCAATAGTGTATGGTCCAACTGCAAAGCCAAATTTTGAAGCAATTGTAGCCGAAGACCATCAAGTATTTGAAGTAGGAAACTACAAAGTAAAAGTACTGCATACTCCCGGTCACACAATGGAAAGCACTACCTATCTGTTGATTGATGAAACAGGTCGAGAACACGCCATAATTACTGGTGATACATTATTTATTGGAGACGTTGGAAGACCTGATTTGGCGCAACATGTCATTGCCGATTTAACTCAGGATAAACTCGCTCGTTTGCTCTATCACTCTTTGCGCGAGAAGATTATGCCTTTGCCTGATGATTTAATTGTGTATCCAAATCATGGTGCTGGCAGTGCTTGTGGAAAAAACATGAGCAAAGAAACAACAGACACTTTAGGAAATCAAAAAAGAACCAATTACGCATTAAACCCAAAACTAACGGAAGACGAATTCGTCAAAGAATTGCTGACAGGTTTAACAACGCCTCCTGGCTATTTTCCAAAAAATGTGTTGATGAATATCAACGGTTATGAAAGTTTGGATGCAGTTATGGCAAGAGGAAAAAAACCATTAACTCCGATAGAATTCGAAACCATTGCTAATGAAACTAGCGTATTGATTCTAGACACACGCCCTTCAGGAGATTTTGCGAAAGGCTTTATTCCGAATAGTATTAATATCGGATTGGACGGTAATTTTGCCATGTGGGTGGGTGAAATGATTACCGATATCCAACAAGAAATACTGCTCGTCACTGAATCTGGCAAAGAAGAAGAAACGATGATTAGATTATCAAGAGTGGGTTACGACCATACTATTGGTTATCTCAGCGGCGGTTTCACTTCATGGTTAAAAACCGGAAAAGAAATCGACACCATTCAACGAATTTCTTCACTTGAATTGGAATACCATATGGCTAAGGAAAAAATGACCATTATCGACGTTCGGAAGAAATCAGAATTCGATTCCGAACATCTCGTTGATGCCATCAATATCCCGCTCAATGAAATCAACAATCGCTTAGCGGAATTTCCAAAAGATAAAAATTTCGTGCTGCATTGCGCTGGTGGTTATCGCAGTATCATCGCTGGTTCTTTACTCAAACAAAGAGGTTGGGACAATTTTGTTGATGTTTCAGATGGATTTGCTGGGATAAAGAACACAATGCTGCCAAAGACCAATTATGTTTGTCCAACCACTCTTTTATAAATAGAAATTATGTTTGAATTATTTAAAAATTTATTTGCTAAAACCGACGGAAATTCACTTACTGAAATACTTGCTGACCATCCTTTTTTAGTCGATGTTCGTTCGAAAGACGAATTTAATTCTGGCAGTTGCAAAGGCGCGGTAAATATTCCGGTCGATCAAATTCAAAATCAATTGTCAAAATTCAAAGACAAGAAAAACATTGTAGTATTTTGTCGAAGCGGCATGAGAAGCAGTCAAGCAAAATCTATATTAGAAAAAAATGGCATTTTGAATGTGACTAACGGGGGTGCTGTAGGTAATGTACAACGATTGCTAAACGAATAATACAGAAAATTATGAAAAAAAACATGGGTTACACCGATAAGAAAATACGAATTACCGCCGCGATTGCAATTGCGATTCTGTACTTCACTGGCGTCATCACTGGCGTTCTTGGCTTAGTACTATTGAGCCTTGGAGTTGTTTTTGTACTCACTAGTTTAGTTAGTTTTTGTCCATTGTATGTGCCATTTGGAATTTCAACTTGCAAAAAAGTCTAACCATCATGGAACAACAATTTATAGTCGAAAACATCAAGTGTAGCGGCTGTAGTAATTCGATTCGAACTGACTTGCTCAAAATTCCAAAAGTAGAACGTGTTTCCGTAGATATTGAATCTGGATGCATTACCATAACAGGAAATCCAGACCGAAATGCTGTGATTGCTAAATTGAACAATATGGGATATCCCGAAGCAGGTCATAACACACTGGTCAAAAAAGCAAAATCCTACGTGAGTTGCGCCATTGGCAAAATGACTAAAGAATGAACACCGAATTCAACACGCTGATAAAATCTGAAAAACCAATTTTGGTTGATTTCTTTGCTACGTGGTGTGGACCGTGCCAAGCACTTGCGCCAGTTTTAAAGCAAGTAAAAGATCAACTGGGAGATCAAATCAAGATCGTAAAGATTGATGTAGACAAAAACCAGAACATTGCTTCACAATGGCAAGTACGCGGTGTTCCCACCATGATTTTATATCAAAACGGCAAACAACTTTGGAGACAATCAGGCGTGCTTTCAAAAGAACAAATACTCAATGTGATCTTAGAGAAAACAAAATAATGTTAAACTAAATTTTGACATTAAAAAAAAATATACATTTGACTTATTATTAATCAAAAAACTAATTAAAATGAAAAAATTGATATCGGTTTTCACCTTAGTGGCTTTAGTATTCTCAATTACGCTTTCTGCACAAGAAGAGCCAAAGCAAGAGAAAAAAGCGAAGACAGAAAAATCATGCTCAACTGCTGAAAAAAAATCATGCGGGACTGCTAAAAAAGGTGGATGTTGCGCTTCTAAGAAAGCTACAGAAGACAAAAAAGCTTAATTTTTAAAGTCATAAATGAAGGGTGTTTAAGAAATTAGACACTCTTTTTTTATGTAATTTTGTGAAACAAAAAATCGACATTCATGAAAATCGAACAAATTTATACCGGATGCATCGCCCAAGCTGCATATTATATTGAGAATAATGGTGAAGCAGCGATCATTGATCCACTTCGAGAAGTGCAACCTTATGTAGATCGTGCTGCCAAAGACCACGCGAAAATTAAGTACATTTTTGAAACACATTTTCATGCTGATTTTGTTTCGGGTCATATCGACTTAGCAAAGAAATCGGGTGGAAAAATTGTTTATGGTCCAACGGCCAAACCCGAATTCGAGGCCATTATCGCAGTAGACAACCAAGAATTTAAAGTAGGTAATTATACAATAAAAGCCATTCATACGCCAGGACACACTTTAGAGAGTACTTGCTATTTACTCATTGATGAAAACGGAAAACAACATGGGATTGTTACTGGAGACACTTTATTTATTGGTGATGTCGGACGGCCAGATTTAGCGCAAGCTTTGGTTGACGATTTAACGCAGGAAAAATTAGCGTCTTACTTGTTTGATTCTTTGCGCAACAAAATCATGCCCTTGTCGGACGAGTTGATTGTCTATCCAAGTCATGGAGCCGGAAGCGCTTGCGGGAAAAACATGAGTAAAGAAACCACCGATACTTTAGGCAATCAGAAAAAAACCAATTACGCTTTGCGAGCCGATATGACTCGAGAAGAATTTACCAAAGAATTATTAGACGGCTTGGGATTACCACCTGCCTACTTTCCGCAGAATGTCATGTTGAATATTCAAGGTTATGAAAGCTTAGATACCATTTTGCAGAAATCAAAGAAAGCACTAACACCAGCCGAATTTGAAATAGTAGCGAATCAGTCTGAAGCGGTGGTTTTAGACGTGCGTCATGAAGATGATTTTGTAAAAAAACACATCCCCAAATCGATATTTATCGGAATACAAGGGAACTTTGCCCCTTGGGTTGGTGCCTTATTAGCCGACGTAAAACAACCAATCCTATTGGTGACACCGGAGGGACGAGAGGAAGAAACGATCACACGATTGTCAAGAGTTGGTTTTGATAATGTGTTAGGATTTTTAAAAGGAGGCATTGTAGCTTGGGAGCAAGCGGGCTTTGAAACCGATTCCATTGATTCTATAAAACCAGAGCAATTTGCCAGTGAACTTTCCAAGACAAGTATCGTGGTAGATGCCAGAAAACCGAGTGAATATGACGCAGAACATGTTGAAAATGCGGTTAACATTCCTTTAGATTCGATCAATTCTAATTTCAGTGCAGTTCCAAAAAACGAGACTTTCTTTCTGCATTGTGCGGGAGGTTATCGCTCCGTGATTATGGCGTCAATCCTTAAATCGAGAGGTTATCACAATTTGATAAATGTTGAAAAAGGAATGAGCGGCATTCGAGGCGCAGGAGTTCCACTGACGCAATTTGTTTGTCCATCCACTCAAAAATAACCAGCTTGAAACAATAACAAAAAATTAAGTCCTAAAAATAGTTAGGACTTATTTTTTTGGATACTTTTGCAGACTTAATTTCAAAATATAAAAGCAGAATGAAAAAATTTCTTTTAGTGGTAACAGCGCTTACTGTATTGATTTCATGTAACAAAGCTGGAGAGAACGAATATATTGT
>JBIKRP010000151.1:0-5631 GCA_044349145.1 Flavobacterium sp. | reverse complement strand
ATTGAAAAGATAAAGTAAGTCTCATGAAGAAGCATATTAAATAAAAAAAAGCGTTGACCGAAATCAACGCCTTAAAAATACAAACTAAACTACAACCAACTTTTTATTTATTTAAACTTTTACATACGCATCATCATGAACGTTTGCCACAGCGCGACCTGAAGGATCATTCATGTTTTTGAACGCTTCATCCCATTCTAATGCAATTTTGGTGCTGCAAGCGACACTTGCTTCTTGAGGAACGCTCAAAGCCGCGGCATCACTTGGAAAATGTTCGTGAAAGATAGAACGATAATAATATTCCTCCTTTGAAGTAGGCGTTTGAATCGGAAACTTATATTTCGCATTTGCCAATTGTTCATCAGTAATTTCTTTGGCTACCATCGCTTTTAGCGTGTCAATCCAACTGTAACCAACGCCATCGCTAAATTGCTCTTTTTGTCTCCATGCCACACTCGCTGGCAACATATCTTCGAAGGCTTTTCTCAACACCCATTTTTCCATGCGCTCCCCGTTGATCATTTTGTCTTTTGGATTAATGCGCATAGCCACATCCATAAATTCTTTATCTAAGAACGGCACACGCCCTTCGATTCCCCATGCTGCCAAACTTTTGTTAGCTCGAAGACAATCATACATATGCAATTTACTTAGCTTGCGAACCGTTTCTTCATGAAATTCTCTGGCATTTGGCGCTTTGTGGAAGTACAAATAACCACCAAACAATTCGTCTGAACCTTCACCGGACAACACCATTTTGATTCCCATCGATTTGATCACACGTGCCATCAAATACATGGGAGTTGACGCTCGAATTGTAGTCACATCATAGGTTTCGATATTATAAATTACATCCCGAATGGCATCTAGGCCTTCTTGAATTGTGAATTTGATTTCATGGTGAATGGTGCCCAAATGATCCGCTACTTTTTGAGCAGCCGCCAAGTCAGGAGAACCTTCTAAACCGACTGCAAACGAATGCAATTGTGGATACCATGCATCGACGGTATCTCCCGATTCAATCCTTTTTTGTGCATATTTTTTTGCAATTGCCGAAGTAATCGACGAATCTAAACCACCTGAAAGCAAAACTCCATAAGGAACGTCGCTCATCAACTGACGATGAACCGCTGCTTCGAGTGCCGACTTGATTGTTGCGATGCTCGTTTCGTTGTCTTTTACAGCGTCATAGTCTGTCCATTCTCTTTTGTACCATTGTACAAACTCACCATCTTTACTGGTCATATAATGTCCAGGAGGAAACAATTGAATTTTAGTGCAATAGCCTTCAAGCGCTTTCAATTCAGAAGCGACATAAAAAGTTCCGTGTTGATCCCATCCGATGTAAAGTGGTATAATGCCCATATGATCTCGCGCGATGAAGTATTCGTCTTTAACTACATCATAAATCGCAAATCCAAAAATTCCATTCATTTCATCAATAAAATGTACCCCTTTTTCTTGGTATAGAGCCAAGATTACTTCACAATCGCTTTCGGTTTGAAAGTGATATTTTCCTTCGAATTGTTTGCGCAAATCTCGGTGGTTGTAGATTTCTCCGTTGGCTGCCAAAATCAATTGCTTATCGTGGCTAAACAAAGGTTGTTTCCCTGAAGCTGGATCAACAATAGCCAAACGCTCGTGTGCTAATATTGCTTTATCGTTACTGAAAATCCCACTCCAATCTGGGCCGCGATGACGAATGATTTTCGCCATTTCTAATACTTGAGGTCTTAAGGACTCCGCTTTTTGTTTTAAATCAAAGGCACATACTATTCCGCACATATCAATTCTTTTTTAAAGATCAAATTTTAATTGTGTTGCAAATATGAATCTTTAGATACAAAACATAAACACAAATTAAATATTTAATTATAAATTATAACCAAATAACAGAAAATACATCACTATTGTAAATAAATAAGTCAAAACACCTGTGTCTAAGTTTTAATTCATTAAAAAACGCAAAGTTTTGATTTTGAATTTTATATTTGCTACACATTAATTCCTGCAATGATCGGTTCTAAAAAAATCATAGTTGTTCTTCCGGCATATAAGGCCGAACTGACGCTCATCAAAACCTACCATGAAATTCCTTTCGATATTGTAGATGAGGTCGTTCTAGTAGATGACAACAGTCCGGATGCAACGATTTTAGTCGCACAAGAACTTGGAATTAAACATGTCATCAAACATGATATTAATTTGGGTTATGGTGGCAACCAAAAAACTTGTTACAACAAAGCGTTAGAATTAGGTGGAGATATCATCATCATGTTGCATCCAGATTATCAATATACGCCAAAGCTGATTCATTCCATGAGTTACTTAATTGCGAATGACGTTTATCCGGTAGTGATTGGTTCACGAATTTTAGGCAAAGGTGCTATAAAAGGCGGCATGCCAATTTATAAATATGTTGCCAACAGATTTCTAACGTTAAGTCAAAATCTCTTGATGAATCAAAAATTATCAGAATACCACACTGGTTACAGAGCCTACAATAGGCAAGTGTTAGAAAGCATCGATTATAATGCTAATTCTGATGATTTTATTTTTGACAATCAATTTCTAGCGCAAATATTCTATCATGGATTTGAAATTGCAGAAATTACCTGTCCCACCAAGTATTTTGACGACGCCTCTTCTATCAATTTCAAAAGAAGTACAACCTATGGCTTTGGCGTTTTGAAAACCTCATTCCTATATTTCCTGGCAAAAAACAAAATATTGGAAAGTCGATTATTCTCCCAATCAAAATGGACTGGAAAATGATAAGTACAAAAACGCAAAATATTATCGCCCTCCTATTTTGCTGCCTTTTGGTACTTTTTATTGTTGTTTGCACCAGTCACAATAGTTTTTTTTGGGATACGGTTCAATTGGGTTCAAAACACGCAGAATATTATTACTATACTCATTTTACTTCATTGCTTTTGCCTACCGATATGGATAGCGGGCATGTACCTACTTTCGGAATTTACATTGCTCTACTTTGGGAAATATTTGGAAGAACACTCGAAGTAAGCCATTATGGAATGTTGCCTTTTGCCCTTGGTATTGTGTTTCAAACTTTCCAAGTCTGTCGGAAATTTGTACCAGAACAATTCGTAGGATTGGCTTCAATTTTAGTCTTAGCAGATCCTTCTCTTTTGAGTCAGATGACTTTAGTTTCTCCTGATGTCTGTTTGCTTTTTTTCTTTTTATTGGGATTGAATTCAGTACTAGAAAACAAAAAGAAATGGATTATGATTGCTATTTTTTGCTTGTTTCTAACAAGCATGCGTGGCATGATGATATCGTTATGTCTACTGAGTTTGGACATCTTTAGCCACATCGATTTTAAAACTACTGCCCGAAAAATTGCGCAACAACTCTTTACTAGAAGCTTGTTGTATCTTCCTGCTGTTGTCTTATTTCTGGGTTACAATTCCTATCATTACATAGAAAAAGGGTGGATTGGATTTCATGAAGATTCACCGTGGGCAAAGAGTTTTGAGCGTGTAGACCATTTCAACGACTTTCTTTTCAATATTGGATTGTACGCATGGCGGATATTGGATTTCGGCAGATTTAGCGCCTGGCTGATTGCTTTACCACTATTGATGTTACACAAAAAACAGCTCATCAAAACCAAGCCTTTTCGACTTTTACTTTTCTTTACAATACTCAGTATAGTCGTACTTCCGCTAAATATGCTTTGGGCAAAAAACTTGATGGGTTATCGTTATCTTATCCCAATTTACTTGACGTTTTCACTTTTTACGCTGACGATACTTTTCTCCGATTTTGTACATCAAAAACTAAAATATACCTTAAGTATCTTATGGCTTTTGTGCTTGGTCGGTGGTAATTTTATCGTTTATCCAGACAAAATTGCCAAAGGTTGGGACAGCACGTTAGCGCATTTACCGTATTATGAATTAAGACATCAAGCGATTGAATATTTAGACCAAGAACAGATTGATTTTCAACAAGTGCAATCTTTTTTCCCAAACCTTGCCCGTATCGATCAAATAGACTTAAATGGTGATGATAGAAGTTTCCATTATTACGATGGTCAAAGAAAGTATATTTTCTATTCTAATATTTTCAATGTCACTGATCAAGAATATGATGAAATACACAATCCAGCTAACTACAAACGCATCAAACATTTTGAAAGCCAGCAAGTTTTCATCGATATTTTCGAAAAAATAAAATTGTAGTTACTCTACTTTTTCTATTAGATAGTGCGTTTCATTAATTGTAAAAGAAAAACCAATTTCCTTTCCTAACAAGTGACTTCCCAATGGTGAATGCTGGGAAACGGCTATAATAGTTTTGTCTTCCATCATGATTTTTGGTAAAGCAGTGGAAACAAATAGCCACATTCCATTGGCTTGCACCAAACTACCTAATCCAATTTTCTGGAAATTCTGATGAACATCAATCTTTTCTAGTACTACTTTTTGATCTATAAACTCCTGCAGTTTTCGATTGAGTTTTTCTTGTTCAATATGCATCATCGACAATGCAGTTTCGTGCTTGTCTCCCGCAGAACCTTTAGCGTCGTTTTTTGAATCTTCGGTTAAAGCCATAATCATATCTCGAAAAACATCGATTTTGTCTTGCAATAACATTGAGTAATGCTGATGAATTTTTTGCTTAAACGTCATATTTTTAATTTCGAAATTAGTTGCATGATTTAAAAAGGTAAATCAAATTTTTGAAGAACCATTTCACGATTATTTTTTGGGATGATTTACATCTTTATCTCGTTCACGATTTTTAATCCAAAGCGCAATTTCTTCAGAAACCAATTTACTAGATTTTGCACTAAGATGAACGCCGTCAGTATAACTGAACAGACTATTTTTTGAGGTCAAGTCGAGAAATCCGGAAGATTTTTCGGTGGGAATTTGCAGTAATTCGCTGAAATTTGGTGCTAGTTGGTTTTCAATATCCATCAATTGTGGAGACACTGGCAGCCTAACCACATAGACGTGACCATATTGTTTTAGGTAATCGATCGTGTTGATGAGGTAATCAAGTCTCACTTTTGAAAATTGATACAATGACAAATAATTTTGGTATTCGACTAAAGTGCTTTTTGTTCTTCTTGCCACCGAACTTGAATCCATGGCTAAAGAAACTTCAAGCCATCCATTTTCGTGCAACTGGGCAACAGTCGGCTTAAAAATTATTTTGTAATAATTGCCCAACATATATGTTGTTAAGAACTCAAAATTTGGATCTTGATCTACATCCTGCATCTCACCAACGCAGGACGTGTTTTCCCCAAAACTAGAAATATCATTTGGATCTTTGCCTCTACTAGAAATGCTCCAACAGTCAACAGTAATAATAAAAATTCCGTCTTTTTTCTCTTTGCTAAGCTTGCGTTTTATGCTATTCAAATAGGCAGGACCAAATGGACTTTTACTGATATCAAATGAATAGTTATAGAGGTCTGAATTTAATGTTTTATTGATCACTTCTGGATTTAGCCCTTGCGCAGCTTTAGAAGTTCCAATGATTATACTGTTTTGTTTCGGAGTAGTAAACCTAAGGTAGTATGAATCTGAATAACCATCAGCGCTCGAGAGTACTATGCAGATGGAAATGACACATAGAATCCCGAAAAGTGAT